>JALQWV010000154.1 GCA_023263465.1 Ilumatobacteraceae bacterium | reverse complement strand
CAAAGATGTCACCGCAGACGAACTGAATATGGTTCATTCAACACTTACGGCAAGTGAAATGAATTTGTGGGACCAATTCTGTATTGCCGATCGTCGTCATAGCGTTCAGGTTGCACATCGATTCAATGCGTTGCTCCCGAGTGCATCCCGTGAAATTCTAGCTGGAGTGCTGTTGCACGACATCGGGAAAATTCACAGCAATCTGTCAACAGTGATGCGTGTGATTGCAACCGTGATAGGACCCCGAACGAAGCGATTTGCGCTGTATCACGAACATGAGGAAATTGGCATCACGATGCTTCAACACGCTGGATCACACCCGGACGTGATTGCAGTGCTCAATCAGACGTGTAGTGCAGAAGTCGTTGCTGCGTTCCGCTTGGCCGACAATATTTAACGTGGATAGAACCCAATTGCAGAATGAGCGCGAGCAAGGGTTGCCTGGGCAACAGCACCAGCTTTTTCCGCACCAATTTGCAGCAGCCGGCCGAGCTCTGCCTTGTCATTCATGAGATCGGTGTAGCGGGCTTGAATGGGTGAAAGCAGTGCGGCCACCGCGGCTCCGCAATCACTTTTGAGCGCGCCGTATTGGGTGTATTGATCGGCTAGGTGTTGAGGTGACGATCCCGTTACCGCGCTCAGAATGTCAAGCAGATTTGCAATTCCGGGTTTTGATTCGCGGTCATAGCGAACTTCGTTTTCCGAATCGGTCACGGCACGTTTGAATTTTTTCTCAATCGTTGCAGGTGTATCGAGTAAGTAGACACAGCCTGCATCAGTTTCGGACGACTTGGACATCTTGGATGTCGGATCGAGTAAGTCCATCACTCGAGCACCTGCAGGCGGCGTCACGGCTTTTGGCAAGACAAAGGTGTCTCCGAAGCGATGATTAAACCGCACTGCAATATCTCGGGTGATCTCAATATGCTGACGTTGGTCGTCGCCCACCGGCACCTCTGCTGCATCGTAAAGCAAGATATCTGCGGCTTGAAGTGCTGGGTAGGTGAAGAGTCCGGCAGAGACAAAGTCCGCTTCTCGTTTTGCAGACTTATCTTTGAACTGCGTCATACGGCTTAACTCGCCGAAACTGACCGTGCATTCCATGATCCAACCCAACTGCGAATGCTCCGGTACATGTGATTGAACAAATACGGTTGCGACTTCCGGGTCGAGCCCGACTGCGAAAAGCATTGCGGCAAGTTCGACAGTGTTTTTTCCGAGCACTCCTGGCTTGTCGGTAATGGTGAGGGCATGCAGGTCGACAATGCCATGGAATACGTCGTTGTGATGCTGCCCCGAGACCCAGTTGCTGAGTGCACCCAAATAGTTGCCGAGGTGCACATCTCCGGTTGGCTGAATGCAAGAAAGAACGCGTGCCACGGTGCAACGCTAGTGCAAGTGGCGTAACGGGCTCAGTACTTTTCGGTCTTGTGAACTATTCTCTAGCCATGGCTTATGAGGTGGCGACCCCAGATTATGACGGTCCGTTCGACCTTCTTTTGCACCTCATTTTGAAAGAAGAAGTTGATATTCATGAGATATCGCTGACCCGCATCGTCGAGGCGTATCTTGAGGAAATCCAGCGCATGCACATGCTTGATTTGGACGTTGCTACGGAGTTTTTGTTGATCGCATCAACGCTCGTTGAACTCAAAACTCGACGCTTGCTTCCTGGTCGTGACGACCTCGATTTGGATGAAGAACTAGCGCTGTGGTCTGAACGCGATTTGCTCCTAGCACGTCTACTGGATTGCAAGACCTTTAAAGATGTGGCTGCGGTGTTCGGTCAAATGACCGAGCGAGCAAGTTTGAGTTTTCCTCGTCGATCCGGTCCAGATGAACGCTTTGCCGAGCTGCTTCCCGACATGCTCGATGGTGTTACTCCTCTTCGGTTGCAACGTGCGTATCTGCGTGTAACCCAGCCGAAACCACCTACATCAATCGATTTGTTTCACGTCGCACCCATTCGCGCAAGTGTTGCTGACGCGTTAATGGAATTGCTCGAGACGCTTCCTAAGTTGGGCAAGGTGACGTTCCGACAAATCACCGAGGCAATTCATGACCGAATTGAAGTTGTGGTGCGCTTTCTCGCGATTCTCGAGTTGTACAAGCAAGGTCGGGTGGCGATTGAACAAGCAAATCGTTTCGGCGACATTGAGGTCCAGTGGACCGCAGGGAATGACACGGGATTTGTTGCAGCACTACAAATTGATGATTACGAAGGATGACAAAGAGGAATTCATGACTGAAGAAAACATCTCTGCAGAATCTGTGCGGGCATTGGAAGCAATTTTGCTTGTTGCGATGGAACCAGTTGATCCAACTCTGCTTTCCCAGTTACTTGAAATTTCGGTCGCATCTGTTGATGGGCTGTGCGAGCGACTTGCAGCAGCCTATGAAGAGGCAGGTCACGGTTTCCAATTGGTCAAAGTTGCTGGCGGCTACCGTTTCCAGTCGCATCACGATGTCGCTTCATACGTTGAACGTTTTGTTCTCGATAGCCAGCAGGCACGCATTTCATCTGCTGCTCTCGAGACTCTTGCGATCATTGCGTATAAGCAGCCAATTTCGCGTGGACAAGTTGCTGCAATCCGAGGAGTCGATCCAGACGCAGTAATGCGAACGTTGCAGGCACGTGGATACATCACCGAGACAGCGCGAGATGACGGTCCAGGTCAAGCGGTATTGTTCGGAACAACATCGCTATTCCTTGAGCGTCTCGGCATCGATTCGCTTTCGGCCTTGCCGCCCATTGCCGATTTCGTCCCCGATGCTGCTGTAGTTGAAGCACTTGAGCAAGGTTTGCGAATCGCGCCACCTGCGCAATGATTGACGAGGGCGAGCGTTTACAGAAGGTTCTTGCTCAACGTGGGTGGGGGAGTCGTAGGGCGTGTGAAGAAATCATCGCTGATGGACGTGTAACCGTTAACGGCGAAATTGCAATTCTTGGTCGCCGTGTCGATGTCGCTGTGGACCATATTGAAATTGATGGGGCACCAGTTGGTGTTCGACCGGACTTGGTGTATTACTTGCTCAATAAACCAGTTGATGTCATCAGTACGGCGATCGATACTCACGATAGAGAAACGGTTGTTGACCTCGTACCGGCCGAACCTCGCGTGTATCCAGTTGGACGATTAGACGGTGATTCTGAGGGACTGTTGCTGATTACTAATGACGGAGAACTGACCAATCGCATCACGCATCCGAAGTTCGGGCTTGAAAAGGAATATTTGGTTCATGTTGACATTTCTTCTGCTGATGTCAGTGATGCAGCCATCCATCGATTGCGAACTGGAATTGAGTTGGACGATGGTATGACCGCTCCGGCAGAAGTGAGCAGATTACAAGAGGGCGTCCTCAGGATGGTCATTCATGAGGGTAAGAATCGTCAGATTCGACGAATGTGCGAAGCCGTTGGATATCCAGTGATTCGGCTGGTTCGCACGCGCATCGGCCCGATCATGGATAAAAAACTTCCTCCTGGGCAATGGCGTCATCTCACACAGGAAGAAGTCAAACGGTTAATAGAGGCAGTCACCGCCTAGTGCTCGGTTACGATAATGCACTGTGAATCAGCGTCGAGCAAACATTTTTGGGCTTGGGTTGATTGGTGGATCGCTTGCAGCGGCGCTTACGGCAAGGGGCTGGAAAGTCACAGGAAACGACTTGCATCCAGACATCGAAGAAGAAGCACTTCGTTTGGGATTGATAGCCGCTCGGGGAATTGACCCTGATGCTGAATTGTCGTTCGTTGCCACTCCGGTTTCGTCAGTTGTCGAACAAGTTCGGCGCGCCCTCGAAACTACGCGGGGGCTTGTCACCGATGTCGGCGGTGTGAAAGCGCCGATAGTTCGCCAAATCACCGACCCACGTTTCGTGGCAGGCCACCCAATGGCAGGAAGCGAACTTGTAGGGCTGGCTGGAGCGGATGCCTCACTATTTGACGGTGCGGTGTGGGTGTTGACGCCATCGGAAAACACTCCTGACGCTAACTTCGCACACGTTGCTCAAGTGGTCAAAGAACTCGGTGCCGAGTTCGTTGTGCTGAGTGCTGAGCGCCACGATCAACTTGTTGCCATCGTTAGCCATTTGCCTCATCTCACTGCAGCAACGCTGATGTCGCTTGCAAATGACCACGCTGAGGAGCACGTTGCGGTACTGCGTTTAGCTGCAGGTGGATTTCGTGACATGACGCGAGTTGCCTCTGGGCACCACGCAATTTGGCTAGATGTATGCAAAGAGAATCGCGAAGCAATTGTTGGAGCACTAGATGGGATGATCGGTGGTTTGCAAGCAATGCGGGTAATTGTGGATGAAGGCAATACAGACGAACTCAAGCAGCGTTTGCAAACTGCTCGTGTAGCGCGAGCGAATTTGCCGGGACGCGTGAGCAATTTGCTTGACGTAGTCGAAGTTCGCGTTCCAATTCCCGACCGTGCGGGCGCAGCCGCAGAGATTTTTTCATTAGCGGCTGAGCTTGGTGTGAATACTGCAAACTTTGAAGTTGCACACTCGGTGGAAGGCGATAGAGGGATTCTGGTTCTCGTTATTGATCGTGCAAGCCAAGATGTGTTCAAGGGTGGATTAATCGCGCGAGGGTTTCGACCATCGATCCAACAATTGACATGAGCGGAAGTCAACCCCAATCGGTAACACCGCTACGTTCGCAACTCAATGCAACGGTTCGTGTTCCTGGTTCGAAAAGTGTTGCAGCTCGAGCACTGGTGTGCGCAGCGCTGGCCGCGGGAAAGAGTTCAGTAAGTAACTTGCCAACAGGCGACGACACAGTCTCCATGCTTGCAGGGCTGTCCTCGCTCGGAGCACAGATTGAAGCGCATGGCGACAGTGCGGTGTTCCATTCGGGTATCGACGTAGATCACGTGTCACCGATTGTTATTGACGCTCGATTGGCTGGAACTACCGCCCGATTTCTTACCGCAGTCAGTGCCTTGCGCACAGGGGAGGTGGTCATCACCGGCGAAGAAGCGCTGCGAGTGCGGCCAATGCACGATTTGCACCAAGCACTAATTGATGTTGGGTTCGGTGTGTCACCACTCAACGGAGTTGGTGTTCTTCCTGTCGCTGTTCACCGAGGTGAGCAGAAGAACGATCGCATAAGAATTGCAGCGACAACCTCTAGTCAATTCACGTCGGCACTTATGCTCATTGCTCCAAAACTTCCGCGCGGGCTTGCGATCATCACCGAAGGTGAAGCCGTTTCACAGTCGTACCTTGATATGACCGTTGAAGTTCAGAAGAGTTTCGGGGTTATGCCAAGCGAGCGTGGCGAGCACGTATTTCGTTATGAGTCCGGTGAATATGTTGGCACTCAATACGAAGTAGAGCCCGATGCATCTTCAGCTTCATATCCTCTTGCCGCAGCAGCAATTGCCGGTGGCCGAGTGGCCGTGTCTGGTCTAGGGCGTTCCACATTGCAGGGAGATGCAAAATTTGTACACGTTTTAGCGCGAATGGGTTGTCATGTGGATGTTGTTGGCGACGACGTGATTCTGACGCGAACGCAGGACCGTCCTTTGCATGGCGTGACAATCGATATGCGGGATATGTCCGACTTGGTGCCAACGCTTGCAGTTGTTGCGGCCTTTGCGCAAAGTCCGACCACAATCAATGGCGTAGGTTTCATTCGCAAGAAGGAAAGCGATCGAATAGGCGATTTGGCCCAGGAACTTCGAGAACTCGGAATACAGATAGACGAACTCCCTGATGGTCTAACGATTCACCCGTCAAAACCTCGCGGTGGCACAGTACAAACGCATCATGATCATCGACTTGCCATGGCGCTGGCACTCATTGGACTGGTGACGCCAGGCATAATGATCGCTGACCCCATGGTGGTGACCAAGAGTTGGCCAGAGTATTGGGCAATGCTGGGGGACTTGCAGTGAGTGCGCTTCGTCCCGATGGAATTGATGTAGCACTTGTCATACGTCTCAGTCCGAATCACCCGCGCTATGGCGAAATTCAATCACGACATCAAGAAGCGATTGCGCAAGGCAATCCCAGTTATCGCGATCCAGCATCTGGTCTGTCGGTGATGACCTCGAGGTTTTTGGCTGATCGTGGGTATTGCTGTTTGAGCGGATGTCGTCACTGCCCATTCGAACAGGCCCAATGAACTAGATTGGCGGCAAGTAGACGCCTGTAGTGAGGGAGCAATTTTGAGCGAGATCCGTGAAATCATGACTTGGGAAATGTTCGGAGTAGCAAGTCGTGAACTTGCAATTCAAGTTGCCGAAAGCGGATATGAGCCAGACATCATTCTGGCAATTGCACGTGGCGGATTGCTCTCAGCTGGCGCACTTGGATATGCATTGTCGGTAAAAAATACATACACCATGAATGTTGAGTTTTATACCGGCGTTAATGAGCGACTGGCAGTCCCCATGATTCTTCCTCCTGTTCCAAGTTTGGTTGACCTGAAGGACTCAAAGGTTCTCATTGTTGACGATGTAGCCGATACTGGTCACACGCTCAAGCATGTGCTCGAATTCTGCAAAGGTCAACTTGCAGACACACGCTTAGCGGTGCTGTATGAAAAGTCGCAATCCATCGTGAAGTGCGATTATGTATGGAAATACACCGACGAATGGATCAACTTCCCATGGAGTGATAAAGATCCAGTCGCCAAGCGTGAGTGGAGCGTCAAAGACGCCTGATATCAGCCTGCGAAGGTGATATCAGGGTTGAGGAACTCGTTATTCACGATGTCACTCGCCGCGATGTCGGCAATTTCCAAGCCTTGTTCGCGCAAGACAGGGGTCGCTTTGCCAATGAAGTCATTGACGCGAGCTTCTTCAAGGTCACCAAAGGTTGGCGTGTCTCCATTGCCAATGATTTTTAGTTTGAGCATCTGTTCGACACCATTTGCCAAGTCACCGTCGGACTGTGTCCACCAACTGTCATAAGCAACAACAGCGGCCTTGATAATCGCGTTCGCACGATCGGGAGAAGCGAGGTAATCCAATTGGGCTTGCTGCAACATCGGCACAAGCAACTCGAGGCATGGACGTAGCTCTTCTAACTTGTCAGCACGAAGTGCAAGGTTTTGCGGGTACGAGTTCCAACCCAAATCGTGGATCAACGTGTAGGCAACATTGACCGCTCCGGTTTCCAAGTTTGCATACTTGTACGGTTCTGAGGTTGCAAAACCTTGATGCGCGGCATCTTCGGTTGCGAGGAGCAAGTTGCCCTTGTAATTGCTGTCAATTAGATCCTTAGACAAAATGCCTTGAGCAACGAAATAGCGTGCCCATGCTGGGTCGCCATACACATAGATTGATTTAACTTCTTTTGCGGCGTCAGCAAGTGTTAGCGCGGTTGGATGTTTTGCTCCATCCCACAACACCACCTGAGGGTTGATGTTCAGTGCGTTGAATACAGCAATCGTTGGCGCATCTACGAAGCGAGTGATGGCGACATCTGTTCCGACATAGCCGAGTGTGATGGCGTCGTCTGAATACATCGCTGTTACTACTGGGGTCTGGAGGAATGGTCCACCAGCGCGAATTTCAAGTTGAACTCCTTGTTCAACACCTTGCACCGTGAGAGTTCCAACAGTTGCGCCAGTGTCTTTGGATGAAACTGCGTCTGCACCCAGCAATTCGTATACGCCACCGTGTTCAGATTGAGGGAACCAGTCAGTTTGAATAACAACTTTCTCAGGACAAATGCCAGCGAGTGCTCCCGTTTGCGGAGTGGCTGGAGCAGAGTTACTTTCTCCAGAACTTCCGCACGAGGAGGTAAAGAGGGCTACTGCGGAAAGCGCGCACGCAGAGCGAAGGACGGATGACAATTTCATAGGGTCTCCAGTTTGTAGGTTGTGATGTTTTAGCGTGCCGCTGATTCATGCCATCTTCCGATGGCAATCCGATTTAACACGCCAAAGCAGATAAATAGCATAAGCCCCAAACCAGTCGCGAACAATGCTGTGATGAACATTGGTCCAGACAAATTATTCAAAAAGAAAAACGTAATTAATTGGCCCAAACCAGGGTCGCCCTTGGTGAAAAAGAAGTCGCCAACAATGGCTCCAATCACCGCTAGGCCAGCAGCAACACGCAGCCCGGTAAAGATTGCGGGGGATGCGGCTGGTAGTTGAAGCCTGCGCAGTATGACCCAGCGGGAACTGTTCTGCAGACGGAAAAGGTCGTGCAACGAGGGGTGCACCGATTGAATTCCGAACAGGGTATTTGACACGATTGGGAAAATCGAGATGATCACCGTAACGGCGACGCGCGCAGTGAAGTTCGCGCCAATCAGTCGAATCATCAGTGGAACGATGGCAATGATTGGCGTCACCTGAAGTGCGATGAGGTGAGGCCAAAGGGAACGCTCAATCCATTTTGCCTGTGACATGGCGATGCCAATCAGCATTCCAAAGAATGCAGATAGAGCGAGGCCTACAAATGCCGTTCGAGTACTGATAAGGAGTGCTGTAAAAATTCGGTCACGAATTTGCCCGTGAAAGTCTTCAAACAGGCGATGCGGTGGCGGAATGATCATCGGTTTCCCCGATGCAGGGGAGAAGTTGTTATGCAGTGAATAAGCAACCACGTACCACACTGCAATAAACGCAAGAAACACCAGGACTGGTCCGACGGCGTTAGCGAGTTTAGATTTCACGATGCAATCAACTCGCGTAATGATTGAGCGATCTCGCCGGATAGCCGAGCGAACTCTGGTGAGTAGCGCAAGTCTTGTTGGCGATCGGAGCCAAATGGAATCGCGAATTCCTGAACAATGGTTCCAGGTCTAGGCGACATCACCAGCACACGATGAGACAAGAAGACTGCCTCTGCAATCGAATGCGTGACGAACAACGATGCAGCATTCCTCGCGCTCAGCATGGAGCGGAGCTCCACATTTAAGCGTTCGCGCGAAAACTCATCGAGGGCGGCAAAGGGCTCATCGAAAAGGTACAAATCGGGTTCGCATACCAATGATCGCGCTAGCGAAGTTCGCATTTTCATGCCGCCCGACAGTTGGCGTGGAAGTTTTTCGGCGCTGTCCTGAAGCCCTACTAGAGCGAGCGCTGCATTGGTGCGTTCTTCCATCTCTGACTTGTCAATTTTTTGCAGTTCTAAATTGAGCGATACATTTCGGCGCACCGTTCGCCACGGCAAAAGCGTTGAATCTTGAAAGACAAATTGCACAGTTCCCGTACGGGTGATGCGTCCAGCAGTGGGAGCTACGAGTCCGCTTGCCAACCGAAGAAGCGTGGATTTCCCGCAACCGCTTGGTCCCACGATGGAGACAAATTCACCAGAGGCAACGCTTACGGAGGTGTTGAGGAGTGCATCTGTCCCATCGGGGTAAGTCAGACCTACTGCAGTAGATGCAAAGACCGTATTCACCAAATACCGCGTTCTATCATCACGTCCTTAAGCACCTGAGGACGGTCTGTCATGATTCCATCAACACCAAGGTCAAACAACTGATGCATTTCAGCTGGGTCGTCGATTGTCCACACATGAACTTTGAGTCCTGATTCATGGGCCTCATCAACAAATTTTCTATCAGTAATGGTCAGTGGACCTTGTTTGTGTGGCACCTGAGCCGCATATGCGCCAGGAAAGCTGCGCGCTGGTCCAACCCAACTACGAACACGGAGTTTTGCCACCTCACGTGGTCCTAGCGATGTACACAGAGATGGCCCAAAAGATTCCCGAAGTATTGAAAGGCGCTTGTCGCTAAATGAGCCAACACAAACCCTTTCCAGGATGCCAGGGCCACGAAGCGCAGCGGTTAACGGAAGCAGGGCGGAGTCGGCTTTACAGTCAATGTTCACCATCGCACTCGGCCAAGCGTCAAAGATTTCTTGCATGAGTGGGATTGGTTCGAGACCATTGATGCGAAATCGTTTTACCTCGTCATACGTCATCTCACTGATCAAGCCGGGTTGACCACATGTGCGCAAAAGATCATCGTCATGGAAAGCGAGCAGTACTCCATCTTTGGTGGAATGTACATCGGTTTCTATGTAGCGATAACCCAAATCCATCGCTCGCTGAAACGCTGGCATGGTGTTCTCAGGAGCGTCACTCGCCCCGCCGCGATGAGCAAAGGCGATGGGTTTAGGGGATTGCACGTATGGGTGGGACATGAGAAAAGCTAAATGCTTCTTCCAGACTTTGCCCAGTATTCATCTTTCAACAGACGCTTGTACAGCTTTCCCGTTGGGTGACGTGGAAGCTCCTCGCGGAAATCGATCGTGCGAGGGCACTTGAAATCGGCGAGAGTCTCTTTGCAAAATGTGATCAGCCGTTTACTGAGTTCACTTCGTTCGGCATCGCTAGTAGGCATTGCAACCGGCTGTACTACTGCCTTTACCTCTTCTCCGAATTCGTCGTTTGGAACTCCGAAAACGGCAACATCAACTACCTCTGGGTGGTTGATCAAAACATTCTCGGCTTCTTGTGGGTAGATATTCACTCCACCAGAAATGATCATGTACGCCTTGCGGTCGGTGAGGTACAAAAATTTGTCCTCATCGATATATCCAATGTCACCGAGAGTTGACCATCCGCGACCAAGTGGGTCACGTGATGCTTTCGTCTTTTCAGGATCATTGTGATACTCAAAATTGGCATTGCTCTCGAAATACACCGTTCCGGTTTCACCAACCGGAAGGACCTTGCCTTCGTCGTCCAAAATGTGGATCGTTGCGTTCAGTGCAACTCCTACGGTCCCAGGATGCGCGAGCCATTGTTCGGTATTGCAATATACAAAGCCATTGCCTTCGCTACCTGCGTAATACTCATGAATAACAGGGCCAAACCAATCGATCATTTGACGCTTTACTTCTACAGGGCATGGTGCGGCCGCATGGAATACACATGTCAATGTTGATACATCGTACTTGTCTCGAATTTCGCGTGAGAGTTTGAGCATTCGTACGAACATGGTTGGAACGGTTTGTGTATGAGTCACTTTGTATCGCTCGATGCAGTGAAGGAAATCTTCTGCGTCAAAGTGGTTCATCACAACCGAAGTGCCACCTGTGCGATGAACCGACATGTTCCATCGAAGCGGGGCGGCGTGATACAACGGTGCGGGCGAGAGATACACCACGTCTTCATTGAATGAGAAGAGGAACTGACCGAGCCCAGTAAGTGCGTTTGGTGTGCCGAGTGGGCTTCGTGCAAACTCCAAACGCACACCCTTTGGTCGTCCAGTCGTTCCACTGGAGTACAACATGTCGGTACCATCAATGCGCTCGTCAAGTGGCGTGACGGAACACTGCGACAGGGCATTTTCAAAACTGTCATATCCCTCAACGGTCCCATCAAGCATCAATCGCAGACTTACTCCAGGAGTGGCGCCAAGGATTTCTGTTGCTTGTTCTGCTTTGAATTTTGACGTGATGTAAGCCTTCGCTCCACAGTCGTTGATGATGTACGACAGTTCATCTGACGTGAGTCTGCTAGAGCATGCGGTATAAATCAGACCTGCGTAGTGACAGCCCCAAATGATTTCGAAGTATCTGGGGTGGTTCTCGATGCATATTGCAACATGGTCGCCTACTTGCAATCCATGGCTGCGAAGCAGATTGCTGATTTGGTTTGCCGAATCATCGAGTTGCTTGTAGGTCAGGATTGACCCTGTTGCTGCGTCGATGACCGCGGGCTTGTTGGGGTTAAGCGCTGCAAAATGTCCTGGGAACATGTTGGCAACGGTAGTCCGTCCAGTACGTCCATGTCGGGGGTTCAGTAATCAGCGTTACAGTTCAGCCGTGTATTTTGAGCGTTTCACAGAACTATTCAGCACTCGTGGAGCGATAGTGCCTTTAGACGAGGCATTAGCACTGATCTGTCATTTTTTTGACGACAGTGTGGAGCCGCAGGCAGTCCTTACTGGACTCGACGAGTTGGCTTCAACGATCACCGCCGCGAGTGCGGTTGAACTGATGGCGGATCTGTTCGGTCCCGGTGGATTCACAGGGAACTCGTTTGAGTATGACGATCCGAACAATTCGTTGATGCACCAGGTCATTGCTCGACGTCTTGGAATTCCGATCACGCTGTGTGCTCTGGCAATCGAAGTTGGTCGCAGAGTTGATATCGACATTGTTGGTGTTGGTATGCCAGGACATTTCCTGTGTCGGACGGCATCGCAACAGGACTTGATGTTTTTTGATCCCTTTCACTCGCCAGAACCCTTGTCGGCCGAGCAATGCAAAAAGTTGTACAAACATCTCACTCAGATTGATAATTGGAGTGCAGAATTCTTGGAGCCATCCAGTTCGCGGCTGATGGTGATTCGAGTCCTGAGTAATTTGAAATCCATCTACCGAAGGCGCTCAGACCTCGCGAATTTGCGCTGGGTCATGCGTCTTCGATCGGTAATTCCCGAAATTGCTACTGCTGAGACTGTTGAATTCGCGCAGTTAATGCGGCGCTCCAATTAATCATTCGGGTTACATCTGAATTAGCGTTTCGGTAGTCGGTACAAGGGAGAAATCAAATATGGCCACTGATGTAGTGAGTACAGAAGAGACTCGGGTAGCTGAATTAGTCGATCAACTCATTGCCCAACATCCACCGTCGACGACGTCCGCTGTTGCGTTCCTGGGGGCCCAATTTGATCTCGGTTTGGCCTGGGTGCATTTCCCGGTTGGTCATGGTGGCCTTGATCTTTCGCCAAAATTTCAAAAACTGGTTAACGAAAAGATTGCAAAAGCTGGTGGACCCAATTCATATGCCAGAAATCCGATTGGGTATGGCATGTGCGGCCCAACCGTTGTTGAGTGGGGATCCGAAGATCAAAAGCGTCGATATTTGCGTCCACTTTTCACTGGCGAAGAAATTTGGTGCCAGTTGTTCTCTGAGCCTGGATCGGGGTCAGATTTCGCGGGACTTTCTGCAAAAGGAGTGAAAGACGGCGAAGAGTGGATTGTCAACGGCCAAAAAGTATGGACAACTCTTGCGCATCTGTCGAAATGGGGTCTCCTGGTGGTTCGCACTGATACTGAGGCGGTGAAGCATGCTGGGCTCACTGCAGTCGTGGTTGATATGCATGGTCCTGGTGTTGAAGTGCGTCCGTTGCGTCAAATGACAGGTGAAGCAGAATTTAATGAGGTCTATTTCACCGATGCACGAATTCCGATTTCAGAAACGCTCGGCAACGTCGGAGATGGCTGGCGTGTGAGTTTGACGACGCTCATGAATGAGCGTGTCGCCATCGGTGGCGCGATTCCTCAGAAAGGTTCCGGGCCAATTCGCGAAGCAGTCAAACTGTGGGAAAAGTTGCCCATAGAGCGCAAAGATGCTGCAACTAAAGAAAAACTCATGAAGTTGTGGATTCGATCCGAAGTTGCTCGTCTCACCAATATCCGGGCCGGTCAAAACCGCAAAGTTGGCGTTCCTGGGCCGGAGGGATCGATTGGCAAGATGGCAAGTGCGGATCTCAACAAAGAGACATATGAGTTCTGCATCGAGCTTCTCGGGGCAGAAGGCATGCTGTATGGAAGTTACGAAATGGTTCGTCCAGATTCGGCCATGAGTTTCGATTCGATACCGAAGGCCTTCCTTCGTGCCCGCGCGAACAGCATCGAAGGTGGAACCTCAGAGGTGATGCGCAACATTCTCGGTGAACGAGTGTTGGGGCTTCCAGGGGATGTGCGAGTAGACCGTGAGATGCCGTGGAGTAAGGTTCCAAGAAATTAATTAGTCGAGCGATGAAAGCACATCGCTAGCACTTACCAACCGATCGTCAACGCTTGTCGCAGCCGAAACCGATGCACCAATCATGGCTAGCGCTGCGGTTTCGATACCTGACTGCAGTTGGCGAATGTTGCGCGGAGGCGGGAAATACTCCTCTTCGCGTGTAATGCGAATTTCCTCGACACCGTGCGTCGGATTCAGGAATGCGAGAACTTCATTAACTAGGTCTTCGGGCGCTGAAGCGCCAGCAGTAACCCCAATGACTCCATGTAGGTGTTGTGGTAGTTCGTCCACACTGTTTATGCGATAGACGTACTCGCACCCCTCGTCGCGTGCAAGTTTTTCCAATGCACGCGTATTTGAAGAATTAGCTGAACCAATAACAATCACTGAGTCACACTGCGATGCAATTTGGAGCAATGCACTCTGGCGGTTTGTCGTGGCGAAGCATAAATCACTTTTACCGGGGGACCAGACCGATGGGTATTTCACCTTGACCGCATCAGCGATGCCCGCCCAATCTCGATGGGACAGCGTTGTTTGTGCGAGCAACGCTACGGGTTCTGAGAAATTCGGCAACGCTTCAACTTCTTCCAATGACTCAACACGAGAAATCGCTTCCGGCGCAACAGCCATGGTTCCAACTGCCTCTTCGTGTCCTTCGTGGCCTACATAGACAATTCGGAAGCCCTTTCCAGCTCGAACTCTGACTTCATGGTGAACTTTCGTGACTAATGGACAAACAGAGTCGACAACATAACTTCCGCGTTGGCGAGCCAGTTCAACAACCTGAGGTGCCGACCCATGAGCAGAGAGCATGATGGGCATGCCAATCGGCACTTCAGCAACATCGTCGACGAAGATCACTCCCAATTTCAGGAATCGATCGACAACAGCACGATTGTGCACGATCTCGTGATAACAGTAGACGGGAGCGGGAAAGGTGCGAACCATCCAGGCAAGCGCTTTGATAGCCATCTCTACGCCTGCGCAAAATCCCCGTGGGGCAGCGAGCAGGACGCGATCAACTGTGTTAATTGAATCTGGCATGTTTTGTATCCACCGACACCATACAGCAGTCTTTTTCTTGCTTTGGAGTTCAGACCAATGTTTCAATGACAAGAGTAGAATGAACGGGTGTCAACCGAATCGGAAAATGAAACTCCATCGGTACTTCCGACGGTGGTGATTGTTGGAAGACCCAATGTGGGCAAAAGCAC
>JALQWV010000045.1 GCA_023263465.1 Ilumatobacteraceae bacterium | reverse complement strand
GACAACGACCATGAAAAGGCTGATGCAGAGCACCAGCAAGATGATCCAACGGCGGTTGTGAATTTTGGTGTCTGGGTGCGTATTCATACTTGACAATGTCTAGTCCAAAAACTAGATAGTGTCAAGTTATGAACTCAGCTAAAACGGACGGTCTCCGCAGACAAGTACTGGACGCTGCAGTTGCCATCGCCGCTACATCTGGACCTGATGCCATATCGATGCGCGAAGTTGCTCGACTAGCTGGCGTCTCTCACCAAGCGCCGTACCACCACTTTGGCGACCGGGCCGGAATTTTTGCAGCCATTTCCGAAGAAGGCTTCCGAATGTTGGAGGAATCAATCGAAGCCAGCACATCGCTTGGAACTGCAGCAATGTGCGAGGCCTACGTGCACTTCGCTCTCGCGCATAAAGGACACTTCCGAGTGATGATGCGCAACGATTTGTGTTCCTTAGAGGACTACCCGTCGGCATTGGTCCAAGCTGACCGAGCGTTCAATGCATTGCGCAACGAAGTAGTGATCATTGTGGGCGGAGACTCGCACGAAGATGAAGCCAACGCACACACTGCATATATGTGGTCAGTGGCACACGGTCTTGCAACGCTTTTGCTTGATGGGCCATTGCTCAAAAAACTTGGTTCGGTTGCCGACGTAAATGATCTCATCAGAAATGTTGCTCGCAAAGCCAGCAGTACGATCATTCACTCATGAAATCACGAAGCATTTATGTCTTTGCTGCTGCCTTGGTTGTAGCAGCGGGCTGCTCCAGCACACCATCTGAATCTGGTGATTCCGAAATGTCGCCAATGCGCTGTATTCCAACCGAGAGCATTGAAGGTCCAGTGAACATTGCAACAACCGTTGCGCCGATTACCAGCATCATTGCCAATATCGCTGGTGGTACCGACGCCATCATTCACGGAATTGTTCCCGAAGGCACCAACTCGCACACGTTTGAACCAAAGCCAAGCGATGCCGCAACCCTCGAACAAGCAGATGTGATCTTTATCAACGGACTCGTGCTTGAAGAGCCAACTAAAGAACTTGCACTTGCCAACTTAAAGGAAGGCGCAGTAATTTGCGAACTTGGAAGTCACATACTTCCTGAGAGCGAATATATCTTTGACTTCTCGTTCCCTAAAGAAGGTGGCAAGCCAAACCCACACTTGTGGACTAACCCACCAATGGCAAAAGAGTACGCAGCAGTTGCGCGCGATTTGCTGTCGGCACTCAACCCAAACAATGCCTCAATTTTTGCTGCCAACTATGAAGCTTTCGCGGCAAAAGTTGATGCCCTTGATGCTGCCATGACTACGGCAACTGAAACGATTCCGCAAGATCAACGAAACCTGCTCACCTATCACGACGCGTATGCATACTTTGCTGTGCACTACGGATACAACGTGATTGGAGCAATTCAGCCATCGTCATTTGACGAGCCGACTCCGAAAGAGATTGCCGACCTCATCACCCAGGTGCGAGAATCTGGCGTGAAGGCCGTGTTCGGAAGCGAAGTATTCCCCTCTCCGGTACTTGAGCAAATTGGTGCTGAAACCGGAGTTCGCTACATCGATGTTCTCCGAGATGACGATCTCATTGGTGAGCCCGGCGATGCCGATCATTCGTGGCTAGGGCTGATGCGGTTCAACTATGTGACCATTGTTGAAGCCCTTGGGGGTGATGCCTCTGCCTTAAAAACTATTGATGTGGGTGATGTTGTGAAGGACAACGCCACCTACCCTCAATAGTGCTCATGAGCACCGAACCTTTCATTAACTGCGAGCACGTATCGTGCACCTACGGCAATGCCGCAGTGCTTGATGACGTATATATGCAGGTCAATCGAGGTGAATTCGTAGGTGTTGTTGGACCATCGGGTTCCGGGAAGACCACGCTGCTCAAAGCCATTCTGGGTACGCACCCGGTTGCTCATGGTTCAATCACCATGCAGCCAAAGTTGACCCTTGGTTACGTTCCTCAAGTTGAAACCGTTGACTGGTACTTCCCTGTCACGGTTGAAGAAGTCATCGTAATGACTCGTTCAAAGAGTTCATGGTGGCCTCGTATTTCACAAGCGGAACGAAAAGCAGTCCGCGAGGTACTTGACCGACTGGGAATTGGTGAAGTTGCGAACCGCCATATTCGCGAATTGTCTGGCGGCCAGCAGCAGCGAGTGTTTCTCGCGCGCGCAATGTTTCGCAACCCAGATATTTTGATTATGGATGAACCAACTTCTGGTGTTGACGTGCGCACACGTCACGAAGTGTTGCATTTATTGGCAGACCTCCATGCTGACGGGCTCACCATTTTGCTCACCACGCACGATTTGAATGGCCTCGCCGCTCACCTACCTCGATTGGTGTGTTTGAACAAGCGTGTGATTGCCGATGGAAATCCGCGAGACGTACTTACGCCTTCAGTGCTTGAATCGACATACGGCGCACCGATGGAAGTACTCGAACACGGTGGAATGCCTTTAGTTGTGGACCATGGTCGAGTACCGATGCGAGGCGAAGGAAAATGATGCTCGCATTTGATCTGTTTGAACCGTACGGCTTTGAGTTTTTCCAACGCGGAATCATCGTTGCAACCATCGCTGGTGCTTTGTGCGGTTTGCTTGGCGTGTTTGTTGTCCTACGGGGAATGAGCTACATCGGCCACGGTCTTTCACATGCTGTCTTCGGTGGTGCTGCAGCGAGTGCTGTTATTGGAATCAACTTCTTTGTCGGTGCTGGCATTTGGGGAATTATCTCTGGCGTATTGATTGCACGCGTTGCGCGGCGACGTGTGCTCGGCGCAGACGCAGCAATTGGCGTTGTCACTACGGCTTCATTTGCACTCGGCCTTGCATTAATGAACCGTTACGGGCAGGCATCAAAGAGCATTGAGGCCGTGTTGTTTGGCAGTGTGCTTGGAGTCAAAGTTGCCGACATCGTTGCGGTTTCTTTAGTTGCAGTTTTTGCACTAGCAGTAATCGTGGCCTGGTATCGAAAGTTGCTGTTTTCTACGTTTGATCCCGATGTGGCTCACGTTTCAGGCGTGAATGTTTCCGTGGTGGAGGTAGTGCTGTTGTCGCTACTGTCACTCACCATTTTGGTGACCATGCGTGTCATCGGAACCCTCCTGATCTCTGCACTTCTCGTCATTCCAGCCGCAGCGGCGCGCATGACCTCCAATAGCTTTTCGAAACTGCTCTGGATTTCACCGCTGATTGGAGCAGTTACGTGCTTTGTTGGAATGAACGTGAGTTATCACCTAGATACCTCAGCAAGTGCAACCATCATTTTGCTTGATGCATTGGTGTTTATCGTGGTGTACACCGTTGCCGGTACTCGCAATCGCATGAAGATGGCGTCACTCGGGCACGTATAAACCTTTAGATTGAAAGTGTGAAACGCGCTGCGCTCATTGCATGCATCTGTGTGATTTCCGCGTGCAATTCACAGTCGGATTCTGAGCCCTCCACTACTGTTCCCGATGATCGTTTCATTTCCATGGCATTTGTTGGCGACATATTGCCCCACAGCCCTCTCGTTGCTCGTGCACAAAAAGACGAACAGGGCTTCTCTCCCATGTTTGAAGACATCACGCCTCTCATCGCGTCTGCAGATCTTGCAATTTGTCACCTTGAAACACCCATTGCACCGCCAGGTGAGGAGCTTTCAACATTTCCATTTTTTGGAGTGCCAGCAACCATTGCTAAAGCCATTGCCAAAGCCGGGTTTGATCGTTGTAGTACCGCGAGTAATCACACCTACGACCGCGGCTTGAAGGGAATTGACGAAACCGTACACGCATTAGTTGCTAACAACGTTGCGCAATCGGGAATGGCACGCACTCCAGATGAAATTGAGCCAAAAACGTTTTCAGTGAAGGGCGTGACACTCAGCCATCTCAGTTACACCTTCAGCTACAACGGACTATCGCTTCCACAAGACCAAGAGTGGCGTTCGGCGCTCATTGATACTGAGCGCATTCTTCGCGATGCCCGAACCGCACGTGAATTGGGAGCCGAAGCAGTCATCGTCAGTATGCATTGGGGGAACGAAATGTCTCATCAACTGAACTCCCAACAAACTTCAGTAGCAGAAGCATTGACTAAATCTGGTGAAGTGGACTTGATTATTGGCCACCACGCTCACGTTGTTCAGCCAATCAAAAAAGTGAACGGTGTTTGGGTGATCTACGGCATGGGCAATGTGTTGTCCAACCTGCCCACTGATGATCGATGGCCCGCGAGCAGTCAAGATGCTGGTGTATTTACGATCAACATGAGTCTCAACGCAGCAGGAAAAGTTTCGTTTGATACTCCCGTTGTTCACCCAACGTGGGTAGACAAACAAAACGGGTGGATTATTCGCGACATTACAAAGTTGCTTGCAAAGCCAAACACTTCAGCAGTAAACACGCGAGAACTCAAGTTGTCACTGGAAAGGACAACTCGAGTTCTCGGTGAATTCATCGCTCGCTAATGAGCGAACGTGATACTGCTACTTATGCGAGCCTTGAAATTCTGGGTATGCAAGCACTCCCATTTCTGCAAGATCAAGACCATCAACTTCGTCTTCAGCATTTGAACGAATTCCGCCCTTGGTCATTTTGTTTTGAATGGCAAAGAACGCATACGACATCAGCCCGCACACCACAACAATGGTGACTGCGCCAAGTGCTTGAGCACCCAATTGACCCCAGTCGCCCTTGATAATTCCCTTCACGCCTTCGCTGGTTGACCCGTTCCAGCCTGCACCGTAGGTTCCATTTGCAAACACGCCAACACTCAGTAGGCCAAACAATCCACCAACTCCGTGAACGGAAATTGCTCCAACTGGATCGTCAATTCCGCGACGCTCAAAGAAATACACCGATTCAACAATGAGCACTGCTGCAAGTGTTCCGATTACGGCTGCTGCCCACGGATCGACGAATGCACATGGTGCAGTGATTGCAACTAGACCAGCGAGCATTCCATTCACCATCATGCCCGGGTCTGGTTTTCCCGTCTTGCGAGTGATGTACAACATTGCAGCAATAGAACCGAATGCACCAGCGATTGCTGTGTTGGTTGCGGCGACTGCAAACTGAACATCTGTTGCCGCGAATGTGCTGGCAGCGTTAAACCCAAACCAACCGAATAGCAAAATAAATGTTCCGAGCATCGCCATGGGAACGTGGTGACCAGCAATGGTGCGTGGCTTTCCATCTGCACCAAACTTGCCAATCCGTGGGCCAAGTACGATTGCGCCAGTAAAGGCTGCGACACCACCAACAGCGTGCACAACACCCGAACCAGCAAAGTCCACGTAGCCAGCGCCAAGTGACATTGAGCTCCAGGTCTTTGCTAACCAACCACCACCCCAAGTCCATGCGGCAATGACCGGATAATAAATTGCACCGCAGAAGAAGCCCCACACAACGAAGCTGCTCCACTTCCAGCGTTCGGCCATTGAGCCGGTTGGAATCGTTGCAACGGTGTCCATAAAGGCAACCATGTACAGAAAGAATCCAATGGCTGCAGGGGTAACTGCGTCACCAGTCAGCGCCCAACCACCCTTCCAGAAAAAGATCCAATCACCGCTTCCAAGCAGCGCACTTCCTACAGGTGAGTCCATTCCAAAAGCGGAATAGCTAAACCCGCCGAAGGAAAAGGAAAAACCAACGAGATAAAAACCAATAAAGCCCAATCCGAAGATTGCAAAGTTTGTGCTCACGACATGCGCCGCATTTTTCGCCTGAGTGAATCCTGTTTCAACTAACGCAAAACCCGCCTGCATGAACACCACAAGCGCTGCGCCGATGACAATCCATAACAAGCTGACCTGCTGCCCCAACACCGTTACCGGATCGGCAACGTCTGCAAGAAATTTCATAACTCTCTCCTTGAATTTAGGTTGAATGAAATGTCAGGGGCGACGCTGCAACCTAACGCATCAGAAACTAGGAGACTCATGTTTCTGAATTGTCTACGAATTGTTTCGTAAGCGTTATTCTTTATTCACTCATGGCCACAAAACGCACGAAGGCGAAACACCCTGTTAACAAACTGGAGTTACCCCCTCTTGTTGCCGAGAGAATTTCGTGTGTCCTTTCTCAATGGACTGGCGAAATGGGACGCTGTCACTGGTGCAACAACGTCATCACCGGAAAGCGCAGACGAACATGGTGCTCCGATGCATGTGGTCGAGCCTGGCAACGCGAACACATCTGGAGGTTTGCACGCTCGGCAGCAAAGCGTCGCGCAAAGTACCGCTGCACCAAACCAGGCTGCAATGCTGAGCGCAGAGACTGTGAGGTCAATCACATTAAAGCGTTGAATGGCCTTGGTTATGGCCCCGGCTGTCAACACCATTCGAAACCTGATGCAAATGGTGAAGGCGGTCTGGAAGTGCTCTGTCGTGCGCACCATGCGGAAATCACTGCTGCGCAAGCAACTGCTCGAGCAACTGCTCGCCGCGAAGCAAAGGAAGCGACAAAAGAAACTACGCTCTGAACAATGGCGTTTCGAGATGGCGATGGTTGGGTGATGTGTTCGTGTGGGCACCGCCATTGGGGACTTCACGGAGCAGCAGGATTATTGCTCATCCGCCGCGACCTTGATCAGCCTCGTGTGTTGTTGCAGTTACGCGCAGCATGGACCCACGGCGGTGGAACATGGGCACTTCCCGGAGGCGCGCTTGACAGTCACGAAGATTCAGTGAGTGCAGCAGCACGTGAAGCAGAGGAAGAGGCAGGAATCAGCGCATCCGAGATAACGGTGCGTGATGTGTTCAGAGACGATCATGGACCCTGGCGCTACGACACCGTTATTGCTCACACAACAAGCGATGCGGGGGCTCATGCCGCCAATGCGGAGTCTGAGGACTTGCGGTGGGTGCTCATTGACGACGTTGCCACGTTTCAATTGCACAAGGGACTCGAGGCTGCTTGGCCTCAATTGCGTCTGCGCGTGCTCGCCACCTTGTCCTCCTAAAGACCTCTTTCCTCCTTATTTCTCCCTCTACCTATTCGTTAGGCTCTGATATATGACAATCGACCCAACCACCACACCTGGCTTTATCAACGACCGCAAGCATGTTTTCCATTCCTGGTCAGCACAGGGAACACTAAACCCTGTTGAAGTAGTCAGCGGTAAGGGCTCGTACTTCACCGATGCATCAGGCAAGAAGTACCTCGACTTTTCTAGCCAATTGGTCAACCTCAATATTGGACACCAGCATCCAAAGTTGATCGCTGCAATCCAAGAACAGGCTGCTCGCCTGTGCACCATTGCTCCTGCATTCGCAAACGACGCACGAAGCGAAGCAGCTCGCCTGATTACCGAAGTCGCTCCAGGCGATTTGAACATGGTGTTCTTCACTAACGGTGGTGCCGAAGCTGCAGAAAACGCAGTTCGCATGAGCAAGTTGCATACTGGTCGACACAAGATTTTGACCATGTACCGTTCGTACCACGGTTCTACTGCAGGCGCGATTGCTCTTACTGGTGACCCACGCCGTTGGCCAAACGAAACCGGCGCATCGGGTGCTGTGAAATTCTGGGGACCATACGCATACCGTTCTGCATTCCATTCATCAAATGAAGCCGAAGAATGCCAACGCGCGTTACAACACCTCGAAGACGTGTTGATGGTTGAAGGACCGCACACTGTTGCCATGATTGGACTTGAAACGGTTGTTGGAACAAACGGAATTTTGGTTCCACCTGCTGGCTATCTGAAAGGCGTACGCGAAATCTGCGATCGCTACGGCATCGTCATGATGTGCGACGAAGTTATGGCCGGCTTTGGCCGCTGCGGTGAGTGGTTTGCAGTGAACAAGTGGGGCGTTACTCCAGACCTTATTTGCTTCGCAAAGGGTGTCAACTCCGGTTACGTGCCGCTCGGTGGTGTAGTCATCAGCCAGAAGATTGCTGACTCATTCAAAGAACGCGTTTACCCAGGTGGACTCACGTACAGCGGTCACCCACTTGCTTGCGCTGCGGCAGTTGCATCGATCAACATCTTCAAAGAAGAAAGGATCATTGAAAATGCACGCATGCTTGGTGAAACCGTCATTGGACCAGAGCTTGAAAAACTGAAAGCCAAGCACCCTTCAGTTGGTGATGTTCGTGGAGTTGGCGTGTTCTGGGCAATTGAATTGGTGCGCAACCGCGAAACTCGCAAGCCTCTGGTTCCGTTTAACGCTGCAGGCGCAGATGCCAAGCCGATGCTTGATTTTGCAGCCGAGTGCAAGAAGCGAGGCCTATGGCCGTTCACTCACTTCAACCGAACACATGTGGTGCCACCGTGCAACGCATCACCAGATGAGGTTCGTGAAGGCATTGCAATTATTGACGAAGCGTTGACAGTTGCTGATTCGTTCTACGAAGGCTGATTGCCAGGTCTAGGAAATTTATCTGAGAAGGCATGTCTGCGCTTGTTTTTACAAATTGTGAAGCGTGCTGAGCGGTCTCCACTAATTGATCTCCAATAAGAAATTCCGCAATTTCTGAGAAACCTCTTACGGGATCCAATAGAAGACGCTCGTATGAAATAAGTATCGTCGGATTAGATTGATTCAATAAAAATGAAACAATCTGCTTTGTTCGCAAAGCTGTCATATGCAAAGTACGCTGAATTTCGCTTCCAGCCAAGCGCTCACGCTCAGCTGACGCGACTATGTCACGTGAAACGTATATAAAAATTGGATTTGGAATTAAATCTACAACCTGACCTAGCCAATCAATTGCAGTTGGATCTTTAAATCCAAATTGAAGATTATTTCTCTCGCACTTCTTGATATAACCTGAAAACTTGACTTGAAAATTCTCTTCCTTGTTCATGCGAATGACTTCTGAACATTCCATATTTGAAGGATCAATGTCGAGTCCCATTTGAAATCCAATTATGTGACAAATCCCTGAAACTACACTCGTACCGCCACGAGGAACTCCTAATACAACTGCGCAACCACGTTCATGATTCGTATTCGATCTCAAAATCACTGAAACATTTCGCTGCATTTCCACAACAAATGTGTCTAGCCAATGAAATTGTCAAATTTCAGTGGAATCAGTGTGCCTACTTTTAGATATTTATTTGAGCTGTAACCCGAACTGAACCAACGACATTGCCGTGGCCCAAGATGGGCGACTCAAACGCGCGTGTGTCAACATTGCTGATGTCAATGCCCAGTGCTTGAAGTGCACATTTCATGACTGGCGGACGTGCACGGTTAGCGCCGTCGGAAATTTTCAATGCAATGGCCCTGCCATCTGGCATGGCAATTGCGAACACTCCCTCGGCACCGTCTTTACCCATCAAGCCCGGAACTCCTTGAATCAAAAGGGTGATATCGCGCGTTGGCCCACCCACCATTTCTGGGTGTGTGCGCATGGCATGCGCAACTTGCGCCGCTGGTGTGCCTTCCTTGGCAATGGCAACCGAGCGAAACGCACGCGCGAGCCCAATAAGAGACAGCGCATGTGCAGGAGCACCACAACCATCTACTCCAATGAACGATGCATCTTCTCCAGATAACTCGGGAACCATTTCAGTAATGCGTTGCTGCAACGGATGGTCAACATGCAGGTATGAAGCGCGATCCCAATTGTTATGCACACACGTTGCAAGCATGCCCGAGTGCTTTCCCGAACAATTCATCTGCAGCGCAGATTTCTGAAGTCCCGCGCGAACTGCGGACTCATGAGCTTCTGGGTCGAGTGGATAGTCAGCAGTGTTACCTAGATCGTTCGGAGTTAGGCCTGCAGTTGCCAAAATTTCCGTGGCTGTTCGCAAGTGTTCTTCACGACCATCGTGACTCGCGCACACTAACGCAAGCATGCGCGGTGCTAGTCGTAAACCATTAGCCACCATTGCCGTCGCTTGAATTGGCTTCGTTGACGAGCGAGGAAACACCACCACAGTGGGATCGCCAAGGGCAAACTGTACGGAGCCATCCTGAGATAGTGCAACCACTGCCCCATAATGCACTGACTCATCAAGACCACTTCGCGTCGTAACCGCCAACTCAACAAATGCATTCGACAGTGGTGAATGATTCATCTCAGTGCATCCATCAACATAGACATGAACTTTTCATGACTCGCACGGGTGACCACATAGGCGTTTGGCTTTTTGTGCGTAACCCCAAGTGTGTCCATGACAACCATGCCTCGTGTCAACTCAGAGCTCGTTTCTGACACGAGATACCAATGATGCACTTCGGTTGCAACGCTCGTGTCAATGGCATAAGCCATTGCTATTGGATCAGGTAGATCAAAACCATTGAGGTGGGTTTCCTCTGCACAGAACTTCTCAAGCACGCGCTGAATATCGACAGAGAAGTTCGCGCGTTCGGTTCCGAGCGAACGGATGAGCGCCGACTCTTGAGGGGTTACCACTGCTTCGGTTCGAGAAATATCCCAACCCACAAACTCCAAATGCATTCCCGAACGCAACACGATGTCTACTGCTTCTGGATCAACCCACATGTTGAATTCGGCAACTTGAGTGACGTTGCCAATGTGGTCTGCAACTGCCCCCATCACCACACAACGCTTCACTGCTTTCGCAATAGTTGGATCTTGTTGCAGAGCTATTGCAATATTTGTTAGCGGCCCGAGGGTAACTAATTCAATATGACCCGCATGATCATGAATAGCCTCAATGAGTTTGTCCACCGCGTTTCCAGGAGCCGGAGTGCGACCAGACAAATGAAGGCCAATATCGCCCATTCCATCTTCACCGTGCACAAACTGTGCAGTCCCAAGCTCGCGCGACAGTGGTTTCGCTGCACCGGCATAGATTGGCGCAGTTGCTGCGCACAGTTCTGCTGTGTAGAGCGCGTTTTGGACTCCCATGTCCAGCGGTACGTTCCCAGCGACTATTGAAATCCCAACGACCTCAATGCCGGGGTTCAAAAAGGCCATGATTAACGCCACCGCGTCGTCACTTGCCGTATCTGTATCAATCCAGAATGCACGTTTCATCGGCAGACACCGTAACACTCGTAGTATCGGCATATGGCCAAGAACCGCAAGAGCATTGGCAATTTGATTTCGGATTTTGAAGCCTCGGGCAGACTCACTGCAAGTGAGGCTCAAGAATTTAGAGACGCGCCAAAGTGGGTAGTTCCAATTTCAGATATTGCTTCATACTTGGGAGGCCTAGTTATTTTTGTCGGCTTGGTGTGGATTGTGGTTGCTCTCATGCAGGACATGTCGCAAGCCACCATTGACGCAGCTTTATTCATCGCGACAGGTCTCACTGCATTTCTTTCATTCACATTGATAAGGAAAGGCGGCAGGCTCTCCACACTTGGAGAAAGCATCGCTGCAGTTTCAACCATGACTTTTGCATTTGCCATTGGATTACTTCTTGACATTTTGAACGTACACGATGACTTTATTTTGTTGATCGCCTCGTTAGTTGCTCTCTCAATTGGAATTTGGCTGTTAAAGGGCACGTCATTTATCGGCACAATCATCATCGTTGTTGCTACTCAACCTTTTATGGCTGCCGTAATTTCAAAATTCGTTCCAGATTCTCCAATCGCCCCTTTGCTCTTTGTCATTTCGGGATCAATGCTCATTTGGATTTCAATGCGCAATATCGGGCTTCGATTTGTTGCTCGCAGTGCTGGTGCGGCCAGCATTTTGTTTGCAGCAATCGGATTTTCCACCTGGGATAACAACATCTGGCAACCCATCGTTGGGTTTGCCATTGTTGCATCGTTATTCACCTTTGGGGCAAACCGACTGCATTTAGAGATCGTGGCGGCTGGAGGTCTCGGGGTAACAATCACCACTGGAATTCTGGCTGGTCAACTTTTTGACTCACCACTGGCGCAGGGTATTTCAGTAATCGGAGTTGGAGCGATCATAGTTATTATTGCAATTGCTATTTCCAGAAAAGGTAAGTCTGTCACCTAGAGTCTCGTTATGCGTTGGGGGCTCCGCTCACTAGTAAATCTGCATATCCTTATTGCTGCATTGGTCAGCGTTTCACTATTCCCTCGAATTGCCATTGCTGAAGAAAGCGAACCCAAATACGTTTTTCCCTTTAGCAAAGTTGCAGTTCGCTACCCCAAAGATCACTTGAACTATCCGGCAGTAGATGTTGAAGGTTGTTATGCCCGAATTCTCGCCCCAACTTCAGGATTCATTTCGCAGTTGCATCGACTTGACAAATGGACTCCCGAAAACGATTCACCTGGAACTCGGGGTGGATTAACGATCACGTTGCAGGGAGACGATGGGGTTCGCTATTTCTTCTCACACCTCGGGCGCATCAAAGTGCTCAAGAATCAACGCGTCAATGCCGGTGACTGGATCGGAGTAATGGGATCAAGCGGAAATGCCCGAGTTACTCGTTGCCACACCCACATGGGGATGTCGCGCATTTGTCCACTTGCCGAGGTGTATTTATTACAAGGAGAAATCTGGCCACAAAAATATCTGGACGCTTGGAAAAAGGGTCAACAACTTTCACCGCGAAAAGAGATTCGCAGGCTTGAAAAAAATGACCCGCTTGGATGCACACGCTCACGGGCTGATTCCGCCATTGACGGAACAAGAGGAAGTTAAATCAAGCCAAGTTGGCGAACAGCATTTCGCTCTTCACCCAGTTCTGCAACCGAAGCATCGATGCGCGCACGACTAAATGCATCGATTTCTAGTCCCTGAACAATCTTATATTCACCATTTACACACGTGCATGGGAATGACGCGATCAAACCTTCTGGAACGCCGTAACTGCCGTCCGACGGAACAGCCATGCTCACCCAGTCACCCTCAGGAGTTCCTTTAACCCATGAGCGAACGTGTTCAAGAGCGGCGTTTGCAGCAGAAGCAGCAGACGATGAACCGCGAGCCTTGATTACCGCGGCACCGCGCTTTGCAACAGTTGGAATGTAGGTGTCCTCAATCCACTGCTGATCGTTAACCAACTGCGCTGCATTTTTACCATCAACTTCTGCGTGAAACAGGTCTGGATACTGAGTTGTTGAATGATTTCCCCAAATGGTCATTTTCTTCACGGAAGTAACCGGACGACCAACCTTTTGTGCCAACTGACTTACCGCCCGGTTGTGATCGAGGCGGGTCATTGCGGTGAACTGACGTGGGTCAATGTTTGGGGCATTATGCATTGCGATAAGTGAGTTGGTGTTTGCAGGGTTACCAACAACAAGAACCTTTACATTCTTTTTTGCATTTGCGCTAATTGCTTGGCCCTGAGGCTTAAAAATTCCACCGTTTGCCGACAGCAGGTCGGATCGCTCCATGCCATCTTTGCGCGGCATCGCTCCAACCAACATGGCGATGTCTGCATCACCAAAGGCAAGATTGGCGTCATCTGTGCAGATGACATCAACTAATGGGCTGAATGCACAGTCATCGAGTTCCATCTTTACGCCACCAAGCGCACCAAGCGCAGGAGTGACTTCAAGCAATTGCAAGATAACTGGCGTGTCTGGTCCGAGCATCGCGCCCGATGCAATGCGAAAGAGCAAGCTGTAACCGATTTGACCGGCGGCACCGGTGATGGCAATACGAACTGGAGTTGTCATAGCAAAAACCTTACTTCCCTATTGCTTGCATGATGAGATCGGCATAGACCTTTTGGCCTTCATTATTTAAGTGAACTTTGTCGCCGTAGAGATACTCCGGGTGTTCCTCGGCAATTTGATACCAGTCCAAAACCTTTACGTTTCCGTATGCATTTGGCATGGCGCGGACTAATTCATTGTTCGGGTCTTGCCAAGGTCGAGTTGGAACATGCGCTGTGATGAAGAGCACCAAATCAACATCTTTCAATGGGACCATGATTTCGTCCAATGTCTTCTGGTCAACATAGTTATTCGTGCCAAGGTGGATAATCACGAACTCACCCAGCCGATTAATTGACTTCACATAGTTTGCAATTTCTAAAGCCTGCCTAAATGGACGACTCTTTAGCGCATCAACTGTGATCCCTCGTTCGGTGAGAATTTGCGCGGCACCCAACATGACCGAGTCTCCAATTGCAAGGATTGGGATTTGTTGCCCGTCCAACGTTGTGGTCTGTGTTCCTGGAATCGTTGTGGCATTCGGATCGGGGGCAACTGTTGTTCCGAGCAGGTTTTGCACTGCATCTTCACCACTCTTAATGCTTTCTGCAATTCTGCCTTCGCCCGTTCCAAATGCCAAACTCACAATCGAAAACACGGGGAGCACAGCTGCAACTGCACCAAGGGCAAATACTTTGTTGCGCCGTTCGATATCAGCATCAGTGCGCGAGTATCGCAACTTATGCCACATCTCTCCAAGTCGCCCTTCGCGCACCGGCATTTCAATAAAGCGATACGACAATTCGGTGAGTATCAAAATCATTGCAAACAACAGAACAAACTGAATAGGAGTTAAGTAATTGCTCGCGACCTTGCGGTATAACTGAAACACGGGCCAGTGAAACAGGTACAAACCATACGAACGCCGGCCAATATATGTGAATACTGGATTACCGAGCACCGTATTTCCGATAAAGGAGTGAGGGTGCACTGCGGCCGTGATGATTGCACAAGTTGCAACACCGACGAGTAAAAATCCGCCTTGAAACAACGGGTCGTAGCCACGAACTCCACCGATTTCTGCAACAAACACCACATCGCGGAAGGTCCACATCATGTATGCAAGACCTACGGCTCCAGCAATCGCAAATACTGAGACAACATGACGATCACGTGTGTTGTTCAAACCGTTATACATGTCGGGGCGGAACCAAAACGCCAATGCGGCACCAAGGAATAGACCTCCAGACCGACCAAGAGTTCCTAGGAACAAGAAGTCCAGACGTGAGACTGCATGACCGAATAAGGAAATGTATTGCTCAGGAGTTTCAATTGGTGTTCCGCGAACACCTCCTGCATACGTTGTTGCAACGTATGCAGCAATTGCTACTGATACTCCCAAGAATATGATTCCCAACTTCGCTGGACGGCGGCCATATTTCTTTAACACCACAGCAATCAGTACAGGCCAAATCAAATAGAACTGTTCCTCAACCGCAAGCGACCACAGGTGTCGAAGTGGATCTAGTGCGCTGGCATCAAAGTATGAATCCCCTGCCCAGATTTTGAACCAATTGAATACATAAACAAGTGCAGCAACTACATCTCCACGAAGCTTTCCGAGTTCGTCTCGCTCAAACAGCGAACAGTACATCGTGACACCTAAGAGCAGTGTCCACAGCGCTGGTAACAATCGCCGTGCCCGGCGCATCCAAAATGCGCGGAAATTGATTCTTCCGTTTTGCTCCGACTCGGTAAACAACAACAGCGTGATCAGATAGCCACTGATCACAAAAAACACTTCTACACCGAGGAATCCGCCATGTAACCAGTTTTTATTGGCGTGATACACCACCACTGCCAAAACGGCAATTGCACGCAAGCCATCTAGGCCCGGCAAATACGATATGGACTGCTGGGGGCGATTCACTTAACGAAGGCTATGTACAATTTCGGCCATCAGCGAGCCAGCCTCAGTGGGGTTGAGCCCGATCTTCACTCCGGCCATGCGCAATGCGTCCATTTTGCCTTGGGCAGTTCCTTTGCCTCCAGAGACAATCGCTCCTGCGTGCCCCATTTTCTTGCCCGCTGGCGCAGTAACACCAGCGATGTACGCGCTCATTGGCTTCGTCACGTGGTTGGTGATGAATTCTGCAGCCTCTTCTTCTGCTGATCCACCAATCTCACCGATCATGATGATGGCGTGTGTCTCTGGGTCTGCTTGAAACTCTGCCAAGCAGTCAACAAATGACGTACCAGGAACTGGATCGCCACCGATACCAACACATGTGCTGACGCCAATTCCCTGCTCTTTCAATTCGTACAACGCTTGATACGTAAGTGTTCCGGAACGGGAAACAATTCCAACGTTTGGACCAGATGCTGAAGGCAATTGCGCAATTTCTCCAGCAGTGATTCCGATATTGCATTTACCCGGGCTAATAATGCCTGGGCAGTTTGGGCCGAGAAGTCGTGTTGCTGGAAAGTCGCGCTGCAATGTTGCATACACACGAGCTTCATCTTGAGCTGGAATTCCCTCGGTGATGCACACCACAAACCCAATACCTGCTCGAGCAGCTTCAAGAATTGCTGCTGGAGCCGCTTTTGGTGGAACAGCGATAAATGATGCAGTTGCACCTGTTGCCTTTACTGCATCTTCAACTGAGTCAAAAACCGGTACTCCTTCAACGTCTTGACCAGCTTTTCCAGGAGTTACTCCCCCCACAACTTGTGTGCCATACGCCTTGTTGCGCAGGCCATGGAAACGCCCTTGACCGCCCGTTAAGCCTTGAACAATGACCTTGGTGTTTTGATCTACGAAAATTGCCATGACGGTTCCTTACTTTGCCAAAGCGACAGCCGCACGAGCAGCTTCGAGCATGGTTGGTCGACTAGTGAGTTGTGAATCCGGGATGCCTGCCTCGGCAAGAATCTTGCGACCCTCTTCAGCATTAGTGCCATCAAGACGAATAACAATTGGTGCACGGAGCGTCACGCGCTTCACCGCCTCAACAATTCCCTTGGCTACTTCTTCACCTCGCGTAATACCACCAAAAATATTGATGAAAATGCTCTTGACTTTGGCATCGGAGTTAATTACTTCAAGCGCCGCAGTCATCAGTTCTGCGTTAGCTCCACCACCGATGTCGAGAAAGTTTGCTGCACTGCCGCCAACTTGGTTCACCACGTCCAAAGTGCTCATGGCCAAGCCGGCACCGTTAGCGATGATTCCAACAGTTCCATCAAGACCGATGTATTGCAAGTCCTTTTCACGAGCCAATTGTTCGCGAGCGTCAAGTTCTTCTGTCGCTGCATACTCTTCCCATTCGGGGTGACGGAAGGCCGCATTGCTATCAAGACTTACCTTTGCATCTAGTGCATGCACTTCACCAGTTGGCTTCAAGATCAATGGATTAATTTCGGCAAGGTCACAGTCACCCTTGGTAAAGCATTCATACAGCTTCACCAACATGTCAGCAACTCCATCGAGGGCTTTGTCGGGTATCTTTGCATCAACTGATGCTTGACGCGCAGCGGCAAGCGACAATCCAATTATTGGATTGATGTGTAGCTTCACAATTGCTGTTGGATCTTTAGCAGCAACATCTTCAATGTCCACACCACCCTGCGCAGACAGCATCAGGAGGTGTTGTTTCGCTGCACGATCAAGCGTGAATGATGCGTAATACTCCTCTGCAATATCCGAAGCATGTTCAATCCATACGCGCTTCACAACATGGCCCTTTATGTCCATGCCCAAAATATTCCCCGCATGCAGGCGAACTTCATCGGCATTCGTTGCCAACTTAATTCCACCAGCTTTGCCGCGTCCGCCTACTTGTACCTGGGCTTTCACAACTACTGGGTACTGAGCCTTTTCTGCTTCTGCAACAGCTTCTTCAACGGTTAGAGCAACACCACCGGCCGAAACAGGAATGTTGTATTTCGCAAAATACTGCTTCCCTTGATACTCGAAAAGATCCATAAGCCTCTTTCTTATTATTGTTCGCGTGCATCAAGCGCTTGCTCGAGCCAACTTGCGATGTCTTTCAACGATGAACCAGGTCCAAATATTTCGCCAACACCTTGCTTGCGCAATTCGCGCGCATCGGCATCGGGAATGACTCCTCCACCAAACACCAACACATCACCAAGGTTTCGCAAACGAAGTTCTTCCATTACTCGTGGAAACAGTGTGAGATGCGCTCCGGACAACAACGACAAACCCACAGCGTCCACGTCTTCCTGTAAAGCCGTTTCAGCAATTTGTTCTGGCAACTGATGCAGTCCCGTGTAAATCACTTCAAATCCATGGTCGCGCAAAGCACGAGTGATGGTTTTGGCTCCTCGATCATGGCCATCTAGGCCAGGCTTGGCCACTACAACGCGGTACGGACGTTTCACGACTACAGAACCCTACGCCTTCAGACGTGACCGATACCAACCCGCCAATCCGCCCAAGAAATAGGCATAGCCAGGCTAGATCGGCAACACTTATGGCATGTTCGGAAGGCTCAATTCTCCCTTTGCCCGTGCGGTAATGCCCATTGTTGGGGGGATTGCGTTCTTCGCCGCACTGTTTGGGGTGACGTGGCTGATGGCGACATACGTCACCAATAACACGGAGGTAACCACCTCAACTGGCGATCGCACATTTGTCGTAGGTGAAGTTGCTGACATCGCCAAATCGATCGCTGAGAATGGACCCGTGTTGTACCCAGATCTTCGCGACCCGTTGGGCAAGCGATCAATTGTGATCGAACACAATGGCGCAGACGTGGCAAAGGGATGGCAGGTGTACTACGCATACCCTGCCGACCGATCTGACACATGCCTTGTTACTCAAATTGAAAAGACTCATTCATTCACCGACTGCGAAGGCCGCACACTGACTGTCGAAAAACTTATGCCTCCAACCGATGTTCGTCCCATTGTTGAAAATAAAACTACGCTGCTCATTGACTTGCGTGGAACTATGAACCCCGTAACGCCGTAGCGACCTTATTGACTTAATTTTTTCAACGGAGCCCAAGCAAGCGAAAGATGCTTCTCACCAACTAAGCGGAAGCGAATGGCAGCTTCTGCTTTTTCGCCTTGCCCACGAATATTAATGATGATTCCCTCTCCAAAAGTTGGGTGAACAATTTCATCGCCAATACGCAAGCCGTGATTCTCGGTTTGCAACTGTGCACTCGATGCTGGAGTCACACTTGGCCCAGTGCGCGAGAGTCGCGTTGTTGGCGCATAGCCGCGATCGGCTTGTGATCGATAGCTATAGCGCTGCGAATCGACACCGGAGTCAGTATTTCCTTCGCGTTCAATGAGTTCGTCAGGAATTTCCGCAAGAAAACGTGATGGCGGGTTGTAGTTGGTGTTGCCAAACAAGCTTCTACTCCACGCATGACTCAGCACCAAGCGCTCCTTCGCGCGCGTAATACCTACATAAGCAAGTCTGCGTTCCTCTTCCAATTCCACCGGGTCGGTAAGCGCACGGTTGTGCGGGAAGATGCCTTCTTCAACTCCAACAATGAATACCACTGGGAACTCAAGACCTTTTGCGGAGTGAAGCGTCATGAGCGTGACGTGATTTTCTGAATCAATTTGATCGGTGTCGGCAACGAGCGCAACTTGTTCGAGGAATTCATCTACTTGCATAAATTCACTGGCAACACCGATGAGTTCTTGCACGTTTTCTTCGCGGCCAGCAGATTCAACCGTGTCTTCAGCAACAAGTTCGGCAAGATATCCACTTCGTTCCATGGCATGGCGCAACACCGGACCAGGACCTTCTTCCAACATGGATTGACACTCATCAAGGAGTTGCATAAACGTATTGAGTCCGCGAACTCCTGCGGCACCA
>JALQWV010000071.1 GCA_023263465.1 Ilumatobacteraceae bacterium | reverse complement strand
ATGTGCTGGATTATTCGCAACAATGCCAATCGGTCTGCCTTCAATTCGTGCCAACGCGGTAATGATGCCCACGCCGAAATCTGGTCGGAGCTCGAGAACGGAATCGATGTCCGCGAGCGTGTCGATAACTGTTCGAACGTCGTACACACGCGTACGCTGCTCGGGAACAAGATCGCGCAGTGCAGCGTCGTTGTGACGACTAAACACCGTCGTCACTCCTTGAAAATACGACAAGTATTTCTGTGCAACTGCAACAGCCTGCGTTTCATCGGCGACTCGAATGTCGACAACACCGTTTGCAATTTGCGTTTCAATCGGACCGATGTCGGTTGGCTTCACCACTCCAAGTCCGCCACCTTCAATCATTGCTGGCCCGGCCATGCCAATGTTTGAGTTTTCTGTAGCGATCACCACGTCACAACAACCGAGCAACGCTGCATTGCCTGCAAAGCAGTAACCCGACGCGATGCCCACCAAAGGAACAAGACCGGAAAGTTGAGCAAAAGATGCAAACGACATCACATCCAATCCGGCGACGCCAGGTGCATCGGTGTCGCCTGGCCGACCGCCACCACCTTCGGCGAACAGCACCACTGGAGTCATGTTTCGTTTCGCGACTTCAAAGATGCGATCTTTCTTGCGGTGGTTAATGAAACCTTGAGTTCCGGCAAGAACGGTGTAGTCGTAAGCGACCACCGCACAATTCGTGCGTTCGGTTCCAAACTGTTGCGAATTGATCTTTGCGAGCCCGGTAATGAGTCCGTCTGCTGGAGTGTTGGCAATGAGGTCGTCTTCACTTCTGCGACTTCGTTGCGCTGCCACACCGAAACTTCCGTATTCAATAAAAGTTCCGTCATCAATTAGGTCTGCAATATTTTCTCGCGCGGTTCGTTGGCCTTTTGCATGGCGTTTTGCTACTGCTTCGCCTCTCGATGCATCGCGCAAAAGTTCTTGCCGCAAACGCAACCGTTCCAAGTCTGCACGTTTTGCTGAACCAGCAACCGCTGCATGTTCTTGCTTTGTCGAAACACTTTCAGCAACGCACTCAACGAGCACCTCGCCCTCTCCCACCGATTGGCCAACAGTCACATAGAGCGCTGAGATTCGGCATGAGATTTCGGCACGTACTGGGTGCTCCATTTTCATGGACTCAATGACCACGATTTCAGTTCCGGCAGCAATCAACTCGCCTACGGCAACTTTCACTGCAACCACCGTCCCGACAAGTGGTGAGCGCAACGACGAAGTGGTCATGCGGAAACTGTAGACAACGAAGCGTTATGCCTTTGCACGGGTGCGGCGAAGCAATGGGTCAGCAATGCGCAATGCATTGTCGGCGAATCGCATTACCTTGCCAGCAGCCCCGGGCGTGTTGGAGTCAATGAGGTTTCCCATTACTGCCAGCGTGATGTCGGCCGCAGCTTGTGTGCCTACAGCAACACGAAGACCCGGCTTTAACAACCATGGGTGTCCGATGATGAAACTAAACCGACGCCCGGTGCGCAAAAAGGCGTCGAAGCGTTCTCCAACCTGTTGGTCATAGTCAGCCGGTGCAGTTTCTTGATTATTGACAAAGCACGAAACGGCAAGCATCCCCGACTCCAAGGCATAGTCAATGCCTTCCCCATTCATCGGGTTCACAAAACCCGCAGCGTCACCAACGGCAACCCAGCCAGGTCCGTGACGGCGAATACAACTCATCGGCAATCGCCAGGCTCGAGGTTTGTCGACATATGCACCGAGCGACCACGGCTCGCGCACGATCGACGCATACTGATCAAGCAACGTATTGAGATTGAGTTTCTTAAATCCCTTCATCGTGCTGAGTGCACCTACACCAATATTTACGGTTCCATCTCCGGCAGGAAACATCCATCCATAACCAGGCACAGGTGTTCCGTGTTCATCACGCAAACTGAGACACGCTTCAAGATGACGCTCTGTATGACGAGGTGTTGGCGCATAAGCGCGAATCGCCAATCCAAAGGTTTCGTCGGGATCGCGTACTGCTCCAAGCATTTTGGCTGCAGTGCCTTGTGCACCAGTCGCTAACACCACGAGGCTCGCCCTAATCACTTCGGCACCAACACGCACTCCAACGACTCGATCGCCTTCCAACTCTGGCAATGCTTCCGCATCAAAGCGGATGTCGGCTCCAGCAGCAATCGCCATGTCCAGCAGATGATTGTCAAACCTCTGCCGAGGCCACACGGCGCCGTGATTTGGAAAGCGTGCCGTCGATGGCCATAACAATTCGCGTTGTTTCTTACCTGCAATCATGCGCAGTCCGTCAATGCGATGGGCGACAGAGTAATCAACCTTCAGTTCATTGAGCGCAGCAATTGCACGTGGCGTTAACCCATCGCCACATACTTTGTCGCGGCCATAAGGTCCCTTTTCAAAGAGCGCCACTTTTAGACCAGCACGCGCCGCCGCAATCGCGGTTGCAGAACCACCTGGGCCACCACCAATTACTGCGATATCAAAAGACACACATTGAGCCTGTCACCTATTTCATGTCTGCGCCAAGACATGCCGCGCAATTTATGCCTGAGCGATCGCAAACCACCGGCCTTCATTGTCGGCAAAGGCAAAACTCGTGTTGCCAAAATGATCTGCAATTTCCGTCACTTCTACCGATTTGCTTTTAAGTTTGTGATGCTCAGACTGAATCTCTTGCGTATAGAAACACATCGACGGAGTAGCCAAATCAAGACCATCTGGGTTGTCCTTCATCATGCTCAGAGGCACCAGTTCAAGCGAAAAATTCTGATCAGCAAATCCAACTCGCACAATGGTGTTCGCTCCGACCTGCATCGTTTCACGTGCAACCATGTCAAACTTTTCGGTCCAAAACTTGGTGCAAGCATCAACGTCGTTTACGTACAGGACTACATATCCAACTCGCATCGCTACTCCTCAATTGACTTACTTGGTGGGCCAGGTGGGGATTGAACCCACGACCAAGGGATTATGAGTCCCCTGCTCTGACCACTGAGCTACTGGCCCCATTACTGAAACAACACTTGAATACCGACTCACCCAACACCACATGACGACGCATAGGAATGGAGCTTTCGCTCCGAGGGTGGGGATCGAACCCACGACCCACGGATTAACAGTCCGTTGCTCTGCCAGCTGAGCTACCTCGGAAGGACGGGCGTCAGCCTATCGGGGTTATTTGCGGAGTTCGTCCATTGCTGCAATCACCGAAATGCACTCAGGATTTGCGATGGCTTCGCTGTTTCGAACTGGTCTGCCATTGACCGCATCGGCGAGAGCCAGTTCCACAAGCTTGTTACTGCGTGTGCGCGGTAGATCGTGTACCTGCACCACAAGAGCAGGAACATGTCGCGGTGTACACGCAACGCGAATTCGTTGTTTCAAGTCAGCAACAAGTTCACCTGAAAGCGTTGCGTTTTCAGCAAGCCGCACAAGCAAGACAATGCGCACGTCGTTATCCCAGTCTTGACCGAACACCAGACTTTCCAACACGTCTGCATGTTGCTCAACTACTCGGTAAATCTCTGCAGTACCAATGCGCACACCACCAGGGTTCAATGTGGTGTCACTGCGCCCGTGAATGATCATGCCACCATGCTGTGTCCATGACGCAAAGTCGCTCTGAGCCCACATTCCGTTCAAGCGTTCAAAATATGCGGCTAAAAATTTTGGACCAGGTTGAGATTGAACCGGGAATCCTTCGCTTCCATCGTTCCAGAATCCAATCGGCATACTCGGAAAAGGTTGACGACATACCAACTCGCCGGGTGTGAGTGGATTGTTTTCAAGCGATTTCAATCGTTCATCAACAACATCTACTGCCATGCCAAGCATTGGTACCTGAATTTCCCCCCGATATACCGACTTCGTTGGATCGCCTCCAACAAAACATCCACACAAATCGGTTCCACCAGAAATTGATGCAAGATGTACATCGCTCTTCACTGATTGATACACCCAATCAAAGCCCTCGGGTGCAAGTGGTGAGCCAGTTGAACAGATGGTGCGTAATGAGCGTAGAGAGTGTGTGCTCATCGGTTGAAGATCTGCCTTGCGCAACGAGTCAATAAATTTGGCGGACACACCGAGCAACGTGATGTGCTCTGCATCAACGATGTCAAACAACCGTGACATCGTTGGTGCAGTTGGAGCTCCGTCATACAACACGGCAGTTGCGCCGGAGGCCAACACCGACACCAGCCAGTTCCACATCATCCAACCGGTGGTCGTGAAATACATCACGCGATCTCTCGGTTGCACATTGCAATGCAACTGGTGTTCCTTCATGTGTTGCAACAACACTCCACCTGTGCGATGCACGATGCACTTTGGCACTCCCGTTGTGCCAGATGAATACAACACGTACCACGGATGATCAAAACTAAAGCGTTGTGGATTTACCGGGTTGGTGCTTCCGCCAGCAACAAAGTCGCTGTATGAAATGGTTCCCGAAGGAACTGACGTTCCAATGTTGTTGACAACGACCGTTTCAACAACCGATGGCAGACCTTTGCGAATTTCCGATAAGCGCTCGAGACAATCGAAATCTCTGCCGTTGTAGCGATAGCCATCGACGGCGAACAGCACCTTTGGCACAATTTGACCAAAGCGATCAAGAACCCCATTTGTTCCGAAGTCTGGCGATGACGACGAAAAAACCGCTCCAATTGATGCGGCACCAAGCATGACTTCAATGGCTTCTAAGGAGTTAGGAAGCCATGCACAAACTCGGTCCCCCGCAACCACGCCCCGCGCCTGAAGTGCAGACGCAATTGACGATACGTGTGTCCGCAGTTCGTCCCATGAACGACTGCGCCGATTCCCAACCTCATCAATGGCAACGAGCGCTTCACCGCCGCCACTCGTTGCCAACAGGTTTTCTACGACGCTGAGGTTTGCGTCGGGAAAAAACTGCGCGGTCGACATAGGCGCACCGGACTGAGCCGCAAGGAACGAGCGTTGCCCCTTGTGCCCAATTACTCCGCAGTCATCCCACACCAAAGACCAAAACTCCTCGGGCTTGTTGATTGACCATTCGTGCAAATCGCCAGATTCATGGACTCTTTGAGCAAAACGATTCATGCGCGAGTGAGCGACGCTCTCACCTGATGGCGTCCACAGGGCTTTGGCTACATCGGACATCAGCACTAACCTAATGAAGCCGTTACAGGTATTGACAATTAACGGTTTTGCACACGAAGACCAAGGGGGAAACATGAACTGGGGAGCATTCATAACGTGCGCAGTCACGGGCTCGGGAGAGACTGCACATAAGAGCGACAAGGTTCCAGTAACACCAGAACAGATTGCGAACTCCTGCATAGAAGCCGCCAAAGCTGGCGCTGCAGTAGTGCACATTCACGTGCGTAACCCACAAACCGGTCTTGGCTCGCGAGATACCGAACTGTACGCCGAAGTAGTCGATCGTGTTCGCTCGTCCGACACCGACGTGGTCATCAATCTCACTGCGGGCATGGGCGGAGACTTGGTTCTTGGCGGAGACGAAGACGTGTTGCCGCTCGCAGCCAGCACCGACATGGCGGGATCAACAGAACGTCTCGATCACGTCACTCGCCTACGTCCAGAAATTTGCACACTCGACTGTGGAACAATGAACTTTTCAAGTGGTGGCGACTACATCATGACCAACACACCAAGTGTGTTGCGCAAGATGGCAAAAATTGTGCAAGACCTTGGTGTGCGACCTGAGCTTGAAGTTTTCGATACTGGCCACCTCGTGATGGTGAAAGACCTGCTGAAAGAGGGTTTGCTCGATGATCCGGTCATGATTCAGTTGTGCATGGGAATCGCCTATGGAGCACCTGACGATCCGAACACCTTCATGGCGATGGTGAATCAAATTCCTGCAGGCGCCGTGTTCTCTGCCTTCTCCATTGGGCGCATGCAAATTCCATTCGTTGCCCAGTCCGTACTTGCAGGTGGAAACGTGCGCGTTGGTCTTGAAGACAACCTGTATTTGAACCGTGGCGAACTCGCCACCAACGGCAAGCTCGTAGAGCGAGCAGTCAACATATTGGAAAACATGAACGTCAACATTCTCGGCCCACAAGAGGTTCGCGAAAAACTCAAACTCACTAAGCACGCCTAAGGAAACACCATGAGCACTATCCCTGGTTTGAAAACCGTTGGCCTGCTCGGTGGCGGAGTTATTGGCGGTGCTTGGGCTGCGCGCTTCGCACTGAATGGTGTCGATGTGAAGCTGTACGACATCGACCCACAAGCAACCCGCAAAATGAATGAAATCATGGTCAATGCACGCCGTGCATATTCCAAACTCACACTTGCCCCTCTTCCACAAGAAGGAACCATCACATTTGTGAGCACCCCAGAAGAAGCCGTCGTCGGGGTTGATTATGTGCAAGAAAGCGCACCCGAACGCCTCGAACTGAAGCAGGAACTGCTCGCCCGAGCCAGCAAAGCCGCATCGCCAACCACAGTGTTTGGCTCATCAACATCTGGGCTTCTGCCAACGCAGATTCAAAAGGACATGGTGAACCCTGAACGCTTTGTGGTGGTGCACCCCTTTAACCCCGTGTATCTCATGCCGCTTGCCGAAATTTGTGGTGGAGATTTAACCAGCGAAGCAACGAAGCAGCGTGCAAAAGAAGTAGTCACTGCAGTCGGCATGAAGCCACTCATGCTGAGCAAAGAAATTGACGGCTTCATTGCAGACCGTTTGATGGAAGCGTTATGGCGCGAAGCGTTGTGGCTGGTGAACGACGGCATTGCTACCGCAGAAGAAATCGATGATGCCATGCGTTTTGGACCTGGTCTGCGCTGGTCATTCATGGGCACGTTCTTGGTGTACCGCATTGCCGGTGGCGAAGCAGGGATGCGTCACTTCATGGCACAGTTTGGTCCTTCATTGAAATGGCCATGGACCAAGTTGATGGATGTCCCTGAACTTGACGATGTGTTACTTGAAAAAATTGTTTCGCAAAGCGACGATCAGGCTGGCACCGCAACCATTCGCGAGCTTGAGGCTCTGCGCGATGACTGCTTAGTTTCGGTATTCCAAGCACTGCGTGGCAACAACTACGGTGCCGGAAAAGTTCTCGCAGAATATGAACGTGAATTGTTTGGCCGTGGCCCAGTACCTGCTCTTGATCCACTTGGGCCTTCGGTATCTCACGTGATGACCATTCCTGCAGATTGGACTGATTACAACGGGCACACCAATGACTCGCGATACTCACAACTCGTAAGCGAAGCAAGCGACACGTTCTTCCGCGCAATTGGTTTCACACCCGAGTACCTTGCAACTGGTCGCACGTTCTACACCGTTGAGGGCCACACGCGTTATCTCGACCAGACACATTCGGGCGACAAAATCAAGGTACTCACCCGCGTTGCGTCGTATGACGAAAAGCGCATTCATCTGTGGTCTGAAGTTGTTCGCGAAGATGGCGTGATTGCCTTTACCGCAGAGCACATATTCCTACACGTGGACACCAAAACCGGTAAGTCATCGCCAATGGGTGACGAGATGATGTCGAAGTTGAAGCCAATTGGGGACGCTCATGCTCGTCTTCCGCAGCCAGTTGGCATTGGCCGACGAGTTGGCGAAAAGCCAGCAAAGTAGAAATCCATGACCGCGATGGTGTGGACGCCCGGAACTTTGGTACCTGCGCCGCTCAACATTTATACCTGCAAAGTCGAACCGGACTGGGTGGACTACAACGGCCATATGACGGAGGCTGCATACCTCACCGCCATGGGCTGGGGATCTGATGCCCTATTCACCTATATCGGAGACAACGATGAGTACCGCGCCGCGGGAAACTCGTTTTATACCGTAGAAACACACATCGTGTACGAGGATGAAGCCTTTTTGAATCAGCCGTTGCACTGCACCACTCTGGTGCTCGATATCGATGCAAAGCGGATGCACATTTATCACGAACTATTCAATTCGGAAACGGGCAAAAGACTGTCAAACTGTGAGCAAATGCTGGTGCACGTTGACATGAAGGCTGGAAAATCGGCACCAATTCTTCCGCACGTTGCTGAAGCTTTACACGCGGTATACGAATCGCATAAACACGTTCCAACACCTGAAAATGTTGGGCGCGTCATGAAAATCAAACACAAATAAAGGATCATTATGAATTTTGAACTCACCGACGAGCAACAAGCAATCGTTGACACCACTCGCTCCTTCACCGAAAAAGAACTGATCCCACACGAAGAGCGCGTGGAAAAACTAGGAGAGGTTCCGCCAGAATTGGTGAAGCAAATTAAGGAGCGATCAATCGCAGCGGGCATTTACGCATGCAACATGCCAGCAGAATTCGGCGGAGGCGGGCTTGACTCCTTCGACACCACACTTGTTGACCGTGAATTTGGAGCGACTTCGTACGCCCTGCACTACATCGTCGCTCGCCCATCAAACATTTTGCGTGCATGCAAAGACGAGCAAATTCAGGAATACCTCATTCCCACAATTACTGGCGAACGAGTGGATTGCTTGGCCATGAGCGAACCAGACGCTGGATCTGACGTGCGCGGCATGAAATGTACCGCAGTGAAAGATGGCAAGGACTGGATAATCAACGGCACAAAGCACTTCATTTCACACGCTGACCTTGCTGACTACACCATCTTGTTTGCGGCGACAGCAGAGGAACAAACCTCCAAAGGACCAAAGAAAAAGATCACTGGTTTCTTAGTGGACTTTGACACACCTGGTTGCGAAAAAGTTGCCGGGTACAACTGTGTGTCCAACTCTGGATACCACAACATGATTATCAATTTTGACAATTGTCGAGTACCAGAAAGCAAGATTCTTGGCGAACTCCACGGTGGCTTTGATGTCGCCAACGAATGGCTTGGCTCAACTCGCCTACAAGTGGCAGCAGTGTGTATTGGCCGCGCACGACGGGCATTGAATCTCAGCATTGAGTGGGCAGCAAGTCGTGAGCAATTCGGTCAGCAAATAGGAAAGTTCCAAGGTGTGTCATTCAAACTTGCCGACATGCAAACGCGACTCGATGCAGCCGAACTGCTCACCTTGCGTGCTGCGTGGAACGATGCTCACGGGAAATTTGATGACTCTGAAATGGCAATGGCAAAGGTATTCGCCAGCGAAATGTGCCAGTTTGTTACCGACGAGGCAATTCAGATTTTTGGTGGCATGGGCTTAATGGATGAACTTCCGCTTGAACGCATGTGGCGCGACACTCGTGTTGATCGCATTTGGGATGGCACCAGCGAGATTCAGCGTCACATTATTTCGCGTCAATTACTCCGCAAATACGGCGGCTGATTTCACTCATGCCCGATCTCTCACGCTTGCTCAACCCACGCAGCATTGCTGTTATTGGCGGCGCCCCTGCGGCACGAGTTGTTGAGCAATGTCAGAAACTGGGCTACACCGGAAAAATCTGGCCAGTGCACCCAACCAAGAAAGAGATGCATGGCGTTACTTGCTTTCCATCGCTTGCCGATGTACCTGGCGTACCCGATGCTGCATTCGTTGCGGTCAATCGCCACCTCACCCTCGATGCCATTTCGCAACTGAGCGCCATGGCGGCAGGCGGTGCAGTGTGTTACGCCTCTGGTTTCGCAGAATCCGGTGATGTTGAATTACAGGCCGAGCTGGTTCGTCGAGCTGGTGATCTACCGATTCTTGGTCCGAACTGTTACGGATTCATCAATGCTTTGGACGGCATTGCGCTGTGGCCAGACGAACATGGCTGCATGCCCGTTCAGCACGGCGTTGGAATCATTTCGCAAAGTGGCAACGTAGGAATCAACCTCACTATGCAGCAGCGCGGATTGAACATGGCCTACATGGTCACAGTCGGCAACCAGGCAGGTGGTGGCGTCGAGGACGCTTTGCAGTCATTCATTGACGACAACCGAGTTACAGCAATTGGCATGTTTATTGAAGCCATACGCGAACCGATTCGCTTTGCTCAACTTGCGCAATTGGCTTACGACAAAGGCAAGCGCATCGTCGCGTTACAAACTGGTAAGTCTGAAGCAGGTGCACTCATTGCTGCCTCGCACACCGCTTCACTCGCAGGCAATCGACAGGCTTATGCGGCACTGTTTGAACGGTGCGCAGTAGCCACGGTAGAGACACCCACCGAACTGATTGAAACGCTCAAGATGCTTGATAATGGTGGCGTACTCAGTGGTTACCGACTCGCATCGCTGTCTTGTTCTGGCGGTGAAGCATCGCTCATTGCCGACATGTCAGAGTTTACGAACTTGACTTTTGAGCCATTCCCCGCAGAACAAACCGCACGCATTGAAGCAACACTGACCGAGCTCGTGCATGTTGCCAACCCATTCGACTATCACACGTTTATGTGGGGCGATAAGCCAGCGATGACCGCAACATTTAGTGAAACCATGCGCGGTGATCACGACGCAACATTGTTGCTTCTCGATGCACCACCTCGTGAAGACCAAGACGCAAGCAGTTGGCTGATTGCTGCCGAGGCATTTGCTGCAGCCGCACAAGCAACTGGCCGACGCGCAGTATGCGTGGCAACCATGTCGGAGAATTTTTCGGAGAGCATGCGCAACTCCATCATGTCGCTTGGCCTAAACGCCGCCCAGGGATTGCGCGAAACGCTGGTTGCCCTCGATCGCGCAGCATGGCTTGGAACGCATTCACCAATTGCACTTCCTACTCCAGTTGTCGCACCGGGTGAAACCGCACTCGTTGATGAGGCAAACAGTAAAACCATGCTTGCATCATGGGGTGTTCCCGTTCCGCAAGGTGCACGAAGCACCCGCGAGTCTGTGATTTCGGAGTCTCAGCGCATTGGCTTCCCCATCACGCTGAAAGGTCTTGGACTCGCCCACAAGAGTGAAGCCGGTGCTGTTGCGGTTGGCCTGCGCGACGTAGATCAACTCACGGCAGCACTGAACACAATGCCAACGGACATTGCGGAGTTCTTAGTTGAACAGACCGTCACCGGAATCGTTGCTGAAGTGCTCGTGAGCATTCGCAGGTCTGCTCCTCTTGGCTGGCTCATCACGGTTGGTGCGGGTGGGGTGCTAACCGAACTCTGGAAAGACACACAATGCGTACTTGCACCTGCAACAGCGCAGGACATACATAGCGCGTTGCAGAAGTTGCGCATCGCTCCGATTCTGAATGGCTACCGCGGAAAGCCTGCTGCCAATATTGACTCGCTGATACAAGTCATTCTCACCCTGCAAGAGCATGTAGTCGGTTCGCGCCTGGCAGAAGTTGAACTCAACCCCGTACTCGTCACCACAACTTCTTCCGTTGCAGTTGACGCATTGATTATTGAGGAGAAATAGCACATGACTGTTCACACCACCACTTCGCTCGATGGCAAAGTGCTTGAAATAACTCTTGACCGCCCGAAAGCAAACGCTATTGACGCTGCCACTAGCCGCGAATTGAGTCGTGCATTTGTTTCATTCATGGCTGACCCAATCCAACGCGTTGCAATTCTTACTGGCGGTGGCGAGAAGTTCTTTTCCGCGGGTTGGGACTTGGGTAGTGCAGCGGACGGCGAGTCATTCGAATCGGATTACGGTGCTGGTGGCTTCGGCGGGTTTCCCGAATTGCCAAACAGAATGAAACCGATCATTGCTGCTGTGAACGGGATGGCCGTCGGTGGAGGATTTGAAATTGCCATGTCGGCAGACTTCATTGTTGCTGCAGACCATGCGCAATTCTTTCTTCCCGAAACACGCGTTGGCGTACTTCCTGATGCCGGTTCTATTCGCTTACCGCGACTACTGCCACGCCAGTTAGCCAATGAAATCATCTTTGGTGGTCGCCGGTTATCCGCCGAGGAGGCGATGAATTGGGGCATCGTGAACAGAATTGCGCCGAGCGCCGAATTAATGAACACCGCGCGAGCACTAGCAGCCGAGATCTGCCTGTCTGCCCCTCTCAGTGTCGCCGCAGTACTCGACATTATGCGCGTCACCGAAGACTTGAACATTGCCGACAGCTATGCCGCTACTCGCAGTAACGAGGCATACATCAAGGCCATTAATTCGCAAGATGCACTGGAAGGTCCGACTGCCTTCAGTGAAAAACGTGACCCCGTTTGGAAGGGTGAGTAACCCTTCTTTCGTCGCTTATTTTGCTTTCGCCATGCACTCATCAAGCACGTCGAGTAACTCAATACCTCGACTATCTGCGTTTTCCGACTGAAATTCGCGCATCGCATACGAGAAACTGCCCTCCAAACTTGGCCAGGCCCCATGCGTAGAGCCGCCCGCACCCGTATGACCAAAGGCCAGCTGGTCCATTCCAAGCCGCGAAGGGTTGGGATTTAATTCAAATCCCACACCAAATCGAAGCAGTCGACCCGACAACGGATCATTGCCCACCGACCGCTGTTGACGCGCTATTTCTATGGTTTCGGGCTTCAACAAACGCACACCGTCTAGTTCGCCACCATTCACCAACATGGCGTACAGACGCGACATGGCATATGCACTTGCGATACCGCCGCCACCCGGAAGTTCCGACTTAGCGAACATTGATGTTCCGCGTTCGGCAGGAATCATTCCATACACGTATTGCAAGCGGGGATCAACATCGTCCCCCACCATTGCCGAGTAGTTGTAGTTCGCGGCGCGGGTTGTTTCGCCGATTCTTGGCAACACCGAATCTGGCGCACCGATATGCAAATCAAGTTGTAACGGTAAAGCGATTTCATCACGAACAAAGGTTCCAATACTTCTGCCATCAACTCGGCGCACCAATTCACTGGCAATCCATCCAAATGTCATGGCGTGATACGAAGGAATGCCGAGTGGCGTAATTGGATGCTGCGCTGCAACGTAGCGCGCCATCAAAATCGGGTCAGTAATTTCTTCTACGGTGATTACCCGTTCCAAACCGGGGACTCCAGCAACGTGTGCAAGTGAATCGCCAACCGATATATGCCCCTTGCCTCCTTCTGCAAACTCTGGCCACACAGTGTCAATTGGCGATTCCAGGTTCAACAACCCGCGTTCAACGAGCATCATGATTGCCGTGGCACAAATTCCTTTTGTACCGGAGGCGATGACACAAACCGTTTCGTCATCCCACGCCGCTCCATCGCTGCGTATACCTCCCCACAGATCTACAACCTGCTTACCCTTATGAGTTGCTGCAAACGAAGCGCCGGCTTTTTCTGCGCTGTGATGCTTGTCAAACACTTTGGCCACTGGTTCAAACCCAGGAGCTACAAACCGTTGCCTCGCCATGGCTACTCTTCGATTTTTGTACGGCGACGTCTGGCGTCGCGAGTGCTGGTATCTGATTCAGTTGGCACCGTATTCGTAAGTGGTCCCAGTTGATCGATGATCTGTTCGACGCTTGGTGCGCCCACACGCGTATGACCGTCAATCGCCTTACGCATCGACGCAACATGTCCGGGTGAGTTACCGCAGCAACCACCAACTATGCGCGCTCCTGCATCAATTGCTAACTCGGCATATGTGGCCATCAGTTCTGGAGTGCCTGAATACGTAATGGTGGTACCGACAAACTTCGGAACTCCGCAGTTGCCTTTTGATACCACCGGGGTCGAAAATGCAGACATCGCTGAAACCGAAACCACTATGTCCGATGCGCCGACACCACAGTTCGCGCCAATGGCAAGTGGCTGTGGATCAAGGCCTGCAAATACACCTTCGAGCGCTCCAGGCATAATGCCCATCATGGTTCTGCCTGCAGTATCAAACGACATCGTGCACACGTATGGCATGCCCACTCGTATGGCAGCAAGCGCTGCGGATCGAGCCTCTTCGGGCGCCGACATGGTTTCGATCCATACGACATCTGCTCCTCCGGCCTTCAAACCCTCTATTTGCTCGGCAAACGCATCAACCGCCTCGGCCTCAGTGAGTGCTCCAAGCGGTTCGAACAATTCTCCCGTCGGACCTACCGAACCTGCAACCACCACCGGCCTTGGTGCTGCATCGGCAACCTTGCGGGCAATTTGTGCAGCACCTTTTGCCAACGCAAACGTACGATCTTGCGCGTTGTGCAGTTTCAAGCGATGACGATTACAGCCAAATGTATTCGTCAAAATGATGTCAGAGCCGGCATCGACAAACTGCTGGTGCAACAACTCCACTCGATCTGGGTGATCAGTAATCCAAAACTCAGGCGGCTCGCCAGAGGTGAGCCCCATGGCGAAGTAGTTCGTACCCGTTGCACCATCTGCCAACAACACATTTCCTGTGAGCAGTAACTGCTCCAGCGAGGTTTGCATTGGACGAGACTAACCCATCACGTTTCCGGCGGTATCCGCCTGAGTGCGAAGTCGAGAAAATGCAGAAAGATTGATTGGCATGCCGGTGAATTCGCCCATGACCTCAACTGGAGTGACATCGTGGTCGATGCCCTGCTCTTGCGCCTCAATCAGCGTACGCATGAACTTGCCAACCAGTGGTGCGTTCTTGAACTGATTTCCACTTGTGCCGCACGCCATGAAGAACCCTGGAAGGCTGGACTTGTCGTACAGCGGAATCCAGTCGTCCGTAACGTCGTACAAAGCGCCGATTCCGAGCAACTTATGTGGAATACCGAAGTCTGGCAAACGTCGGGCCAATCGCAGCATCACACGCTCAAAGAACTCCACCGACACCGAATCGTTCCAGTTATCCGCGTCATCCAAAAAGTGCAACGGATCACATGCAGGCTCAGTTGTACCCACATTGAGCAAATCGCCCATGTGCGGACGGAAGTACTGACCCAGGTCAAGGTCTGCAACAACCGGTGCGTTGTCTTCCAGGCGAAAACCCTTTGGCGCGGGTGGCGAGAACACCTCTTGACGTAACGGACGATGATGCACCTTCATCTCGTCGTACACGCCGGCCATGCGATTAATTGCTGCTGCGTGTGGACCAGCAGCGTTGATCACGATTGGTGCCTCAAAGCGCTCACCAGTTTTCAGCACTACACCACTAACAACGTCTCCATCACGGGTGATTTCACTGACTTCTTTGTGGAAGAGAAACTCGGCACCATGATGCTTTGCGGCGTGTGCCAAGTTATGTGCCGCCAACATGGGGTCGTCCATGAAACCGCTCAGCGGATCGAACAAAGCCGACAACTGGTCGTATGGATCATCCGCAAACGCCGGGTCTTCAATTGCCTTAGGCGGATAGAACTTGCCGGTCTCAAATGCCGGCCATCGCTTTTTCACTTCTTCTGGCGATAACACTTCGTACGGAATGCCAAACTCGTCCCACAGTTCGCGCTGACGAAGACCGTCATACCCTTCTGTGAGGAACACCAAATAACCAGTCTGAATGTATTTGGCCATGCCGTCTGGGTCTTCAACCCCAACGAACTGCTTCCAGTTGAACCAGTGCTGCGCATTTTCCCAAGCCATCAAAATGGTGTTGAAGTTGGAATAGGTGAAGCGAATGATTGCTGACGATGCACTGGTCGATCCCGCACCAACAGCTCCACCTTTATCAATAACCACGACTTTGCGGCCATGTCGAGACAGTTCGAGTGCAATAGATGCACCCATAACACCTCCACCAATAATGACTACATCAGTTTTGGTTGTACTCATACTTGCTGCTCCAAAATTGCATTTGCCCACTGAGCAGTATCTGCAGTGCTGTTAAAGGTGAACGAGTGGAGACCAGCCACGTTAAGTTCGTCAGCCTTCACCGCAATGTCGTTGAGCAACTTGGTGGGATCGTACCCACCAGGTGCGAACATCAGTGTGAGAGAGGCCTTGTTTTTCTTGAGGTAACGCAATGACTGGCCAACGCCAGTGCGCACACCTACTGACATCAAACGCGTGCGGTCAACGACACCTGGAATTCCAAGATTGATTGGCGTGGTGAACCCTGCTGCACGCAAGTCCTTCAACCAGCTCAAAATGAGCGGAGCATCAAAGCACATCTGCGTTGATGCAAGTCCCTTCACACCGTGGCTCTTCAGCAACGCCTCTTTTTCGATTACTGCATTGTGCAAATCGCCCTTGCTAATGGTTGCATGTCCATCTGGGTATGCACCAAAGCCAATCGTGTCCACACCGGGCTTGGCTTCAAGGAAGTCCTTCATGAATGGAAGTGCATAGTGGTAGTGAGGCGGCACTTCAGCATCGCCACCGATGATGAAGACTTCCTTGATTCCCTTTTCGCGCACCCACGCAGCCAGTTGTGCTGCATGTTCTGGTCCTTCAACCAAACGTGCCGCAAAGTGTGGAACAACGTTGTGCCCCTTTTCAAGGAGTTGTTCGCAGAGCTGCTGCGTTGTAGCAATGCCTTTAGCTGGCGAACAGGTAACCGACACTGCTGCACCTGCGGGCAGATCCGCAATTGCCTGGTCAAGTGACTTCAAAGGCACTAGTTCGTATCGCATATTGCGAACGAGTCGCTGTGCTGCTGGTGAGGTTTTTCCTCCACGCTTGCTTTTGCCGATAAGTGTCGAAATGATGCTCATGGTTACTCCGTACTGTGATGTTTGTTGAGGGGTTTGAGGCTCAGCCGAACGTATCGGGCAAAACAGCCTTGCGCTTAGCGATGTATTCCTGCAACTCGGCGTCAATGGAGTCGTCTAATGCAGGCGGTTCGTAGGACGCAAGGCGCTCTTTCCATAGTCTGTTGGCACGCTGTGCTGCGTCCAGACTTCCGTCGTCCACCCACTGCTCGTAACTGTTGTTGTCTGCAGTGTCTGATCGGTAGAACGCCGTTTCGAAGTTGGCCAAGGTATGGGCAGTGCCCAAGAAATGGTTGCCCGGCTCGTTTTCGCGCATTGCGCTCATCGCTTGGCCATTCTCGCTGATATCCAGACCCTTACCAAAGGTCATCATCATGCCCAATTGATCGCAGTCAAGAACAAACTTCTCATACCCAATTGCAAGTCCGCCTTCAAGCCAACCAGCAGAGTGCAACACGAAGTTGGTTCCGGCCATGATCGTTGGAATAAGCGTTGACGCACTTTCGTATGCGGCCTGAGCATCGGGAAGCTTCGATGCGCATAGCGAACCACCTGAACGGAAAGGAACACCAAGACGACGTGCAAGTGCGGCAACGGTGTACAACACCATTGCGGGTTCTGGTGTGCCAAACGTTGGCGCACCGGTCAGCATCGACATCGAGCTTGCAAAGGATCCAAAAATCACTGGCGCTCCAGGTCGTACTAGCTGGCAGAACGCCATACCTACCAGTGACTCTGCGAGCGTCTGCGAGATGACGCCCGAAGAAGTTGACGGTGCCATTGCGCCAGCCAAGATAAATGGCGTAATGATGCACGCCTGATTATTCAATGCGTACACCTCGGCCGATTCCAACATGGTTGCGTCCCACACCAGCGGTGACGAAGCATTGATCAAGCTGGTCATAACCGTGCGATCTTGCAAGTCGCCGCCAAAAGCGATGCGCGCCATGTTCACACTGTCCTGAGCGCGCTCGCCAGCAGTAACCGAACCCATGAAGCCTTTATCGCTGTATTTAATGTGTGCGTACACCATGTCGAGATGTCGCTTGCTTACCGGTATATCGACAGGTTCGCACACGGTTCCACCGGAGTGGTGAATGTACGGCGACATGTAAGCAATCTTCACGAAGTTTTGGAAGTCAGCAATGGTTGCATAGCGACGACCATTGTCTAGGTCGTGAACGAAGGGGGAACCATAGTTCGGTGCAAATACTGTCGCGTCGCCACCAATCTGCACATTGTTTAATGGGTTGCGTGCATGTTGTGTGTACATGCGTGGCGCACTTGCTTGAATAATGCTCCGACACATGCCACGCGGAAAACGCACGCGAGTTCCGTCGACGAATGCTCCCGCATTCTTAAACCGCTCAATCGCGCTTGGGTAGTCGCGAATTTCGACGCCAATTTCTTCCAAAATGGTGTCGGCGTTGTCTTCAAGAATCTGCAAACCCTCTTCAGAGACCAATTCGTAGGGCTTGATCAATCGAGTGAGATACGCCTCGCGCTGGGCGTTGGACGTCTTGCGCGAAGATTGGCGAGCCGCACGGCCGCCTCCCTTTCGGTGGTGAACTTCTTCGGTCATAATCTCCCTTAATTCCTTGTTTATTCTTGCAGAACTATCTATGCACGGCGACGCCTGCGCTGACCACCACCAGCACTGTCGACCAAGTTTTCAATTCGTGGAGGCAGTGTGACCAAAGCCGACAGGTTTGGCGTTGGCGCATAGGCGTGCGGAAAAGCCATCGCTGCCACGAAGAGGTCTTGGAAGCGTGGCTCAGTCGCTGTCTCAATTTTGGTTACATGTGTGACTGTCTGTTCCATTTCACGTCGCTGCGCACGCGAAAGCAAAGCCTTTGCCGCGCCAGTTCCCGCTGAGTTTCCAACTGCCCGAACACCTGGCAAGGGGCAATCTGGCACCAGGCCAAGCACCATTGCATAGGTCGGATCAATGTGCGCACCAAATGCACCGGCAAGTCGAATGTCGTGCACCTCAGGTGAACCTGCGTGCTCTACGAGCAAATCGATTCCCGCACGAAGTGCGGCTTTTGCCAACTGAATGGCGCGAATGTCGTTTTGCGTAATAAACAATTTGGTGTCACCGTTTTCGTAGAGCAAATACGAGAACGTGCGATCATCTGGAACGATGCGCGGTGTTTTTTCAACAAGCGACCCCTGGATCACACCATCTTGCGAAATGATTCCCGCCAGGTACATCTCGGCAATTACTTCGATGATCCCCGAACCACACACCCCGGTAACCGGAGTGTCTTGAACTGCTTCAAAAAATCCTGGTTCATTCGACCACATATCAATACCAATGGCACGGAAGCGTGGCTCAAGCGTTACCGGATCAATGCGGACTTTTTCAATTGCACCAGCTGTTGCTCGCTGACCGCAGCTGAGCTGTGCACCTTCGAACGCAGGACCAGTTGGCGATGAAGCAGCAAACTGGCGTGTCGTGTCTCCAAGCACAATTTCGGCATTTGTGCCAACGTCGATCAGCAATTGCATGCTTGAGCCTCGATGCGGACCTTCGGAAAGAATTGCCGCTGCGGTGTCTGCTCCAACGTGACCTGCAATGCAGGGGCCAACATAGAACGAAGCATTTGACAGGTGAATATCAAGCTCTTCGGCCGCGCCGTACGTTGCTTCGCTTGTTGCCAATACAAATGGTGCTGCACCAAGTGGTGTGGGATCAATGCCTAACAGAATGTGGTGCATGATTGGGTTTCCAACCATCACCACTTCAAGAATTTTGTCTGGCGTTATCGATGCCTTCTCGGCTAATTCGTGAACGAGATCGTTTACTGCGCTGCGAATCACAGAGGTGAGTTCTTTTTCCCCACCCTTGTTCATCATCACGTACGACACGCGACTCATGAGGTCTTCTCCGAAGCGGATCTGCGGGTTCATTACGCCACTGCTACTCATCACTTCACCCGTCGTGAGATCTATGAGGTGACCCGCAACTGTTGTTGATCCGATGTCAATGGCGATGCCAAAGACGGTTTCAACAAAACCTGGCCAAGCTGCAACGATGTTGCCTGCAACTCCATCGAGTTCAGAACGTTTAATTGCAATAGTCGCACCGCCGTCGCCTTTGTCAATCGCCCGATTCACCTGAGAAAGCGCAGAAATGCTGATTGTGGGTCGCGCAATGTTGTGCTGCTGAGCGATTGCATCGCGGATGATTTGCGACGCTGTGACGTCGTCTCCTAGTTCTGATGGTGCTACTGCTACGTAATACAAGCTAAATGTCGGGTCAACAACGATGACACCCAAATCCAAATCTTTACGCACAATCTGGCGGTGCACTTGGCTCATTGCAGGAACGTCAATGACTATGTCGCCACACACTTTGGCCATACAACCGAGGCGATTTCCTTCTACAAGTGCGCGCTTGCCTTTGTACTTAATTTCACCCTCTGACCGTTCGGTCAAAGAAGATTGAACAGCGTCAATGCCCCACTTGGGAAAAGAACCGAAACTTGGAGTTATTTGGCAACGACCGCAAATGCCTCTTCCACCACATACCGAATCGATGTCTGCGCCAAGCTTGCGCGCAGCGTCCAGCACCGTGGTTCCGGCTTCAACGGTGCCATCTAGACCAGATGGTGTAAAGACAATGCGGTGAGACATTATGAACTATTGCGCTGAGCGTCGGCGGCGGCCTTCACGATCGCCACGTCCACCAGTCGGAGCATTTGGATCGCGGTTCGCCTTAATCCATGCCGCACAGTCCTGGTCATTGCCAGTCAATACGTCTGCCGCCATGATTGCTGCCTTCACCTCTGGGTGCAGTGGGCTCATGATTGCAGATGTCATGCCGGAGGCCATCGCCATACTGAGGAACGTTCCCGTTACTTGGTTGCGGTTTGGCAAACCGAAGCTCACGTTTGAGGCACCGCACGTGGTGTTCACCTTCAACTCTTCGCGCAAACGGCGAATCAATGTGAACGCCTGTTGACCGGCTTGTCCCAGCGCGCCAATTGGCATGACCAATGGGTCAACTACAACATCTGAATAGTGGATTCCATGATCTGCTGCGCGCTCCACAATTTTCTTGGCAACTGCAAAACGAACATTTGGATCCATGCTGATTCCGGTCTCGTCGTTCGAAATTGCTACGACAGCAGCACCGTACTTTTTCACCAACGGCAGCACGCGTTCCAACGATTCGTCCTCGCCCGTTACCGAGTTGACCAGGGCTTTGCCTTTGTACACCGAAAGTCCGCGCTCGAGCGCGTCAATAATTGATGAGTCGATGGAAAGAGGAACATCGGTAATTCCTTGCACAAGCTCAATAGCACGGGCCAGCAACGCAGGCTCGTCTGCAAGTGGAATACCAGCATTGACGTCCAACATTTGAGCTCCGGCTTCTACCTGAGCAATTGCATCTGCTTCAACGCGACTGAAGTCTCCGTTCTTCATTTCTTCCGCAAGCAATTTACGGCCAGTTGGGTTGATGCGCTCACCGATCATCACGAATGGACGATCGAAACCAATGACAACTTCTTTGGTTGGCGACGAAAGGATGGTATGGGTCATGACAGTATCTCGTTTCTTTCTTGTATTAAATGTTCGGAGTTTCTTCTTCGTCTTCTTCAAGCTCTTCGAGTGCAGCGAGATCTTTTGCTGCAACCGTAAGTTGCTCAACATCCTTTTCGAACCCACCCGCATAGGCAAGAACACCCAAGCGTTGGCGAGTCCACTCTTCTTCCAATCTGTCGGCTACCGACTGAGCAGCAAGAGCCATGTCACCTTCAAGCGGCAAGGTTTCGCGACTCCACTGAGCAACATCTTCTTCGGCGGTGTAGATGTTTGCTTTGCGCTTCGCGCGGTCGATGGCTCGCTGAAACTTTGCACCCAAAATAACTTGATAGCGCTCACGACCCATCTGCGCATTTACCTGCGCGGGAATATCACGCCATTTAATTATGACTATCGAATTTCCACCACGGGCCATCAGTTCACACTCACATTTCTCTTTGCAGCAGATTGAAACTCTACGGGAATTGACGCCTCTAAACCTTGCACACCAACGTGTCGATGCTCGAAGTTGAGCCCCAAC
>JALQWV010000031.1 GCA_023263465.1 Ilumatobacteraceae bacterium | reverse complement strand
TGTCTGTTGAGGTTGAAACGCGAGATTGTGCGTCCCTGACAGAAATTGAACTTGAAGAATTGGCTGCCATGGGCGGCTACTTCCAGTTAGACGCAATTTCCAAGGCCAAGGAAGACTGGGTACTGTTCACCAGCGCCAAGATCAGTGGCAAGGTTCATGGATTCACATTTTCGACGCTTGAGCGCATTGGCGGAACTCCGTGCGTACTGCTTGGCATGATGAGTGTGAAGCGCACTCCAAAGCGAGATGCCGTGCTCAAGGGATTGATGACTGAGGCGTATCACCGAGCCCTGATGGCATTTCCAGATGAAGATGTTGTTGTTGGTTCGCGATTTTTGAGCGCAGATGGACTCGAGTCTTTCAAGGCGCTTACCGAGATGATTCCTCGCCCGGGCCATCGCGCAGTTGGCGAAGAGCGAGCATGGGGTAAGCGACTCGCTCGTAGGTTTGGCGTTGAGTCCACCTATGACGAACAAAGTTTCATCGTTAAATCAAATGGTCACAGTGGTTTCCTGGATCATGAATCAACAAAACCTGAAAAGGTGAATCCGGATGTTGCCGCACAATTCAAAGGCGTAACGAAAGCCAAGGGCGGAGTGCTCATTGTTCATGGTTGGACCATGGCAGAGTCGCTCGCCAAGCTCGGCAAACTCGAAAAGCACTAACGGTTGCAACGGTGAAGTTCACCGACCTAGTTCGCACCCGTCGAATGACGCGGGCATTTCATCCTGAACCCATCGATGATGATGTAGTACATGCACTGATTGACTTGGCACTTCGTGCTCCATCGGCAGGCAAGACACAAGGAACGCATTTTGTGATTCTTGCTGGCGATGATGTCAAAGATTTTTGGGATGACACGCTCCCGCAGGAGAAGCGCGAAGCCTTTCGTTGGAAGCAACTTCTTGATGCCCCCGTGATCATTCTTCCGTTTGTCGACCCACTTGCTTATGTTGCGCGCTATGCCGAGCCTGATAAGCAGGCGACTGGGTTAGGAGAGGGAATACACGCATGGCCAACTCCGTACTGGACGGTGGATGGTTCATTTGCAGTGATGTCGCTATTGCTTGCGGCGCATGACGCTGAACTTGGAGCGCTGTTTTTTGCGGTGTTCAACGGTGAGCAGCAGTTGCGTGACCGTCTTGGTGTTCCTGTGCATATGCAATTACTCGGTGCGATTGCGGTAGGGCATGCCGTGCGTAGCGATGAAAAAGGCAGGAGCGCCGCACGACCACGAAAGCCGCTTGACGATGTCATTCACCGATCTCGGTGGTAGTGAACTAGGCAAGCGCGGTGCGCAGAGTTTCCACAAACTCTTCTGGTGAAGTAGCGGGTTTCAAGCACGAATACTCTTTGCACACATATGCAGAGTTCGAATTGCGGTCAGTCCACAGCGGGGAGTCGTAGCGCTCACCCCATGCCAACACGACAGTTGGCAACCAGCGTTTGCGGAGTTCGCGCAACATGGCTGGTTGGCTACCGGGAAGCGCCACCTCAGTGATTCCCGCATGACGTAGATGGACTGAGGCAAGCAGATTGCCAAATGCCGACGGTGCACTGGTTGTGATTCGTGCGAGGAGACGCAAGATCTGGTCGGCGTGTTGGGTGTATCGACTATTGCCGGTCAATGCACCAAGTCGGTACAGCGCATGCGCTGCCGTTGAGTTTGCCGACGGCGTTGCGTTGTCCATGACATCTTTCTGACGAACGATGAGTTGTTCACCATTGTCAGGTGTGGTGAATAATCCACCATTCACTGCATCCCAACACTGACTGAGCATTTCGTCAGCGGCTTCTTGCGCATACTTGATCCATCGTGCTTGACCACTTGCCTCACCAAGACGAGTGAAGGCATCTATCAGTTGAGCAAGGTCGGCGGCGAGAGCGCTATGTCGTGCTCGCGGTTGACCCGATTCTTGCCAACTTCTTTTCCAGGTTCCTTGTGCTGTGCGTAGTTCGCGCACAAGAAATTCGCCATTTCGTATTGCGGCATGTAGCCACTCGTCCGATTCGAAAAAGAATGCTGCTTCGGAAAGCGTTGCAAGCATCATGGCATTCCACTCGGTAAGTACCTTGTCGTCGAGGAGTGGGCGTTGGCGAGAATTTCTGTGTTGAAACAAAATGGCTCGAGCCTCTTCTATTTCAGGCGGTCGCGAGAGTTCGCCGCGGTGGTGCAGTCGGGCTGGAATGTTCTTGCCTTCAAAGTTTCCGAGCGCCGTTATCTCATACCATGTGACTGCAGGTCCTTGAAGATGCTCAGGTAGCACGCTTGTGAATTCGTCACGGCTCCACACATAGAAGTGACCTTCATGGCTATGGCCGCTGTCATCTAGCGAGTCGGCGTCTTCGGCACTGAAGAATGCACCGTCGTGATGCGTAAGATCGCGCAATACATACTCGATGGTTTCGCGAGCGACTTGCTTCCATGTTTCTTTACCGAACAGCACTCCCGCATGTAAATAGGTACGGGCGAGAAGCGCCTGGTCGTAGAGCATTTTTTCAAAGTGAGGAACAAGCCACATTTCATCGACGCTGTAACGAGAGAAGCCACCACCGATGTGGTCGTACATACCTCCGCTAGCCATGGCATCGAGTGAAGTAGTGACCATGTTCTCCAATTCACTGTCATCACCTGCAAGCAGTTGACGTAACAACACCTCAAGATTCATGGTGCTCGGAAACTTTGGCGCCTTACCAAAGCCTCCCCATGAAGAGTCAAAGTTTGCACGCAACTGGTTGACAGCACTCTCAAACGTGGAGAAAGGAGCAATTTCAGTATGTTGTTCAATTTTTGCAGTGCGTTCCAAGGCTTCCATCAATGCTTCGATGTTGTTATTGATGTCATCTCTGCGGTTATTCCATGCATCAGTTATTGCGTTCATTAATTGGAGAAACGAAGGTTTCGGGAAATATGTTCCGCCAAAGAAGGGTTTGCCATCTGGTGATAGGAAAACGGTCATCGGCCATCCGCCGCGTCCAGTCATGGCTTGTACTGCGTCCATATAAATGGCGTCGACGTCAGGTCGTTCTTCTCGATCAACTTTGATGTTGACAAACATGGTGTTCATGACTGTGGCAGTCTCGTTATCTTCAAAACACTCGTGTGCCATCACGTGACACCAATGGCATGCGGAATATCCGACCGACAGAAGAATCGGAACATTGCGTTGTCGTGCTAGGGCAAAAGCCTCCTCACTCCACGGGTACCAGTCGACTGGGTTGTCTGCATGCTGACGAAGGTATGGACTTGTTTGATCGGTTAACCGATTGGGCATGTGATCGCCTTTTTCTCGCAGTTATGCAACGGTGATGTCACCAACAATGGTGAGTTTTGGAAATGGAACACGCGCTGCAACGATCATGCGAACTCGGCAGACCGAAGTTGCAGCTGGCGCAATCAACCGGCTGCCAGATATCCGGCAGGCACCTTTCAAAACTCGGTATGTTCGGCTTCCCGTCGACGATGAGTTGAATAGTTTTGCAAGGGGAGTACTACTTGCCAAACTGACTTCTCTCCCCATTTGCCAAATAGCAAAGAAAGGACCTACGGCTTCTGAGATTGCAAACTGCTCATTGCCAGCGCGCGTATAGACAATGCCTAAACGTATTGTTCGCCGCGCGTCGGCTTGGATAGTGCGATACGAGCGCTTGGTGGCTTGTGGGATCGCAATGCAGTCTGCTGGGACTTCGGTTGCAGAAGGCCCTAGTGATTCGCACCGAAACCATTTCACGCTGGTTACTTCTGAGATATTCTCAAGATTTGCAACAAGGGTCTCGCCTATATGACCTACGGCGGTAATTTGCGGGGCGTTAACGGGTGGGAACAACCGCTGAAGCTCTGCAAGTGCTGCAACGAGGTTCAGGAATCCAACGCCATAGGTTTGGTCGCGCCCTGGATCGCCAATATCGGTTGCTGTGCTCAACAGAATCTCACGTACCTGTGTGTTTGAAACACGCGGTTCAGCAGCAAACAACAACGCAGCAGCACCTGCAACAAAACCTGCCGCCATGCTGGTGCCGCTTAACGCGACATAATCACCCTTTGCGGTGGAAACAATGCCGGCTCCTGGAGCGGCGATATCGATGTAGTCACCACGTTGATCAAACGATGTCGCATTCTTTGAGGTGTCCACTGCGGTTACGGCAATAGTGAGATCCAGAGATGCCGGCCACTTTGGTTTATCGGTTGCTCCGCCGTTACCCGCGGCCGCAACGACAAGTGCACCTTTGTCATTGGCGTATTGAATGGCTTGAGTCAAACTGGGACTTTCGGTAGATCCGCCTAACGACAAGTTGATGACTTTTGCGCCGTTATCGGCCGCGAAACGAACGCCTGCAGCAACATCGCGCGCATCACCTTGTCCTGCTTGGTCCAAAACTTTGATTGGCAAAATTTTTGCGTTCGGTGCCATTCCTGAACCGCCGATGCCATTGTTCGCAGCAGCCGCAATAATTCCGGCCACATGTGAACCATGACCGCTGGCATCAACGTCGTTGCTTTCTTGGGTCTCCGTTGAATTGAAAAACGAACGACCTGGCAGTAAGTTCGCTGCAAGATCTGGATGAGGTCCACTGCCGCTATCGACAACGGCAACTGTTACACCAATGCCGGTTGATACTGCCCAGACGCGATCTGCTCCTGTCGCAAAAATTCCCCATTGTTGTGCAAGCAGCGGGTCGTTAGCGGCAGCCTCAGCGTGTGGGGATAATGCCAAACACGAGGCAAGTGAAGCGAAACAAATCGCGAGAGAAGTTAGGGGTTTACGCAAGCGATATTGGTCTACACGCCCATTGCGTGGAAGCCACCGTCAACATGAACAATTTCAGCGGTGGTGCAGGGAAACCAATCGGAAAGCATGGCTACACAGGTGCGTGCCACACCGCTTGAGTCATTGACATCCCATCCAAGGGGAGCACGCTCGTCCCAGACATCCTCAAACTTTTGAAAACCCGGGATGGACTTTGCAGCCATGGTGCGGATCGGGCCAGCCGCAACGAGGTTGCAGCGAATCTGTTTGCTGCCGAGTTCTTTTGCGAGGTATCGGTTGGTTGATTCAAGCGCTGCCTTTGCTACGCCCATCCAGTTGTATGCGGGCCATGCAACGGTGTTGTCGAAGTCGAGGCCGACAATGGTTCCTCCGTTTGTCATGAGCGGCACAAATGCATCAGCCAGGGTTTTTAGTGAATACGCAGAAATTTGCATGGCAACTGAAACATCGGTCCATTGGGCTGCCATGAAGTCATCGCCCAGGCACACTGCTGGTGCAAAGCCGATGGCATGCAGTACGCCGTCTACACGACCGAGATGTGATTGAGCGGCCTCGCGTGCGGAGGTGACGTGCTCATCAACCGTGACGTCAAGCTCCACAACCTTGATGTCTGTGCTGAGTTTGCGTGCGGTTCTCTCCGTAATGGAAAGCCCGCGTCCCGCTCCTGTCAGCATCACCTGAGCGCCCTGCTCAAGGGCAAGCTTTGCTACCCCATAGGCGAGCGATGCATCGGTGAGCACGCCAGTAACGACAATGTTTTTCCCATCCAAAATTCCCATGCCTATGACCGTAGTTCCCGAGTGTGGTTTGTGTAAGGCTTCACCTATGCGGATTGGGATTATGGGCGGAACCGGCCCTGCAGGAAGCGGGCTAGCCCTGCGAATGTGTGTGGCTGGACATCAGGTGCTCATTGGTTCGCGTTCGAAAGAACGCTCGGAGGAAAAGGTTGCCGAGCTCATTGCTCAATGGCCCGACCACAAACTGCAGATTGAAACTGGCACCAACGAAGACGCTGCTCACTGCGACTTGATTGTGGTTGCGACACCTTGGGATTCAACTGCAACCATTGTTGGTGAGTTTGCTGATTCCTTGCGAGGAAAAGTTGTGGTCACCATGGCGAACGCGTTAGTGAGGGTAGGCAAAGAGTTTCAACCGCTGGTTCCTCCGCGTGGAAGTATTGCCGCACACGTGCAGGCCGAAATTCCCGAAAGTCGCGTGGTCGCAGCGATGCAACATCTACCAGCAAAAGAACTTGGCAACTTGAACCACCATGTTGATTCCGATGTGTTGATTTGCTCAGACTTTCCAGAGGCAATTGAAATGGTGAGCGATCTCGTAGCGCAGATTCCAGGATGCAGGCCACTGAGCACCGGTCGTTTATCAAACGCACTTGCTCTAGAAGCATTTACTGCCGTGTTGTTGCAACTCAACATGCGTTACAAAACGCGAGTAGCACCGCGACTAACTGGTATTCCGGATATTGATCCAAAAAGCAGTCGAAACATGAAATTGAACTGAGAAAAGTTTCAATGAAGTTATTTGACACAGCTAAACAGGAGATCGTTGAGTTTGCGCCAAACCCAACTGTGTTGATGTACACGTGTGGGATCACACCGTATGATGCAACGCACTTGGGTCACGCCTTCACGTTCATTTCCTATGACGTGTTGCAACGTCGACTCATTGATATGGGTCATCAGGTGAAGTGCGTTCGAAATGTAACCGATGTTGATGATCCGCTATTTGCGAAGGCTCGTGAACTAGGGGTGCATTATCTAGATCTCGCTGCTGGAGAAGAGGCGCGTTTCGAGTCTGACATGAATGCACTCAATGCTTTGCCAGTACACAGCACGCCACGTGCATCGTCTGCAATTCCTGACATTCGTGGGTTTATCGGCATGGTTATTGACCGCGGTTTCGCCTATGAGTCCGGTGGTTCGGTGTACTTTGACGTGGAGAAGTTCCCCAAATTTGGCAGTGTCTCTCATTACAGTCGCGAAACCATGATTGCGTTAGCTCGTGAACGCGGCGGGAACGTTGATGATCCTCACAAACGCAATCCACTTGACTTTGTGTTGTGGCATCCCTCGGCTTCTGACGAACCGTCATGGGACACCATGTGGGGTGCTGGTCGACCGGGTTGGCACATTGAATGTTCAGCACTTGCGCTTCGTGAATTGGGCACCACTATTGATCTCCACGGGGGTGGAAGCGATTTGATCTTTCCGCACCATGAATGTGAGCGGGCTCAATCTGAAGCGGCCACTGGACAGCAGTTCGTTAGGCATTGGATGCACGTTGCCATGGTTTCCATGGACGGTCACAAGATGTCAAAGAGCCGCGGCAACTTGGTATTTGTCGACAAACTGCGTACCCAACATGACCCAATGGCGATTAGGTTGGGCCTTATTGAACATCATTACCGCACTGAGTGGGAATGGGATGACGGTCTTATGGCGCGAAACGAAGAGCGACTCTCACGGTGGAAGGCAGTCGCCAAAGTCGGTAGTTCGCATGGCGACATTGGCTTGCTTGCTGATGTCCGCTCAGCGTTAGACCATGACCTTGACACGCCAACCGCAGTTGCACTCGTCGACGCTGCTGCAAGTCAAGGTCTCGCGGTAGGAGACAGTGCTCGATTACTAGGAGTCGTCATTTAATGCCAAAGCGGGCCGACGCCTTGTACTCGGGAGCTACCGAGTTGCAATCGCGAATTCGACCTGCAGTGCGAGTGATTACTAACCGATTATGGCGTTTTGACCTACAAGGTTTTGAACAGCTTCCTGAAACAGGTCCTGCAATTTTGTGTGCCAACCACGTCAGTTTTTTAGATTCTGCTTTCCTCATTATTCAAGCGCCACGAAACATCTCGTTTGTCGGAAAAAGTGAGTACCTAGATTCCTGGAAGACGCGCCGATTATTTCCAGCACTAGGAATGATTCCCATAGATCGCGAAGGTGGGGAAAAAGCTCAAGCCGCGCTTGATGCGGCCGAAAATGTTTTGCGACGCGGAGAGTTGTTTGGCATTTTTCCAGAAGGAACGCGAAGTCGAGATGGCATGTTGTACAAAGGAAAGACTGGCGCGGCCCGGTTAGCGATAAAACTTGATTGCCCAATTTTTCCTGTAGGAATTGTGGGCACGCGCGAGATACAACCACCTGAAGCAAAGTTGCCACGAATTGGTGGGCACGTGAAGATCACCATCGGCAAGCCAATTTTTCCTGCGCGGTATTCGCAGCGGAGCGATGATCATTTGGTGCTGCGCGAAATGACTGACGAGGTGATGTTTGAAATCCAGTCAATGACTGGTCAGCAGTATCGAAATGTCTATGCGGGCAAACAGCAGGAACAACGGGCAGCAGTGAGCGATGAGCACAAAGACCCTGTTGGCACCGCAAAATAGGGCGGTCTACGGAAGGTCTACCTACCTAGACTGTTGAGGCGATGAATGCTGCGACTCTTGATGTCACCCTTCCCGATGGCTCCGTTCGAACGTTGCCGGCAGGTTCTACCGGACTTGACCTAGCGCAGTCCATTGGCTCACGTCTAGCCAAAGCAGCAATTGCTGCCATGGTGAATGGACAGGAGGTTGATATCTCGGTGCCATTGAGCAATGGGGCACAGGTAGCGATCATTACGGCTGACTCAGACGCGGGAAGACATGTCTTGCGCCACTCCACCGCCCACGTGCTGGCGCAGGCGGTGCTGCAGCATTTTCCCGGTGCCAAATTCACCATCGGTCCCGCTATTGAAGATGGCTTCTACTACGACTTCGAGCTTCCAGATAACAAGACTTTTAGCGACAATGATCTTGAAGCCATCACCGAACGTATGCGTGCGATCGTCAAAGCAGATCAACCGTTTGTTCGCGCAGAGATGAGTGCGGCAGAAGCACTTGAGTTATTTGCGGATCAGCCTTACAAATGCGAAATCATTGAACGTGTAACAACGGGTGCAGCAGATGGTTCTGATGCCAGTGAAGTGTCGGGCGACGGGTCGGTCAGCGTGTATCGCAATACGGAAAGTTTTGTCGACTTGTGCCGTGGTCCGCATGTACCAAGCACTGCTCGTCTTGGTCACTTTGCATTAATGAAGGTTGCCGGTGCGTATTGGCGCGGAAACGAAAAAGGTCCGATGCTCCAGCGCATCTACGGCACTGCATGGGAGTCAAAGTCTGCGCTTGACGAACACATCACTCGACTCGCAGAAGCAGAGAAGCGCGATCATCGACGTCTTGCAACGGAGATGGATCTGTTGTCGTTTCCATCTGAATTAGGTGGTGGTCTCGCGGTGTGGCATCCAAAGGGTGCGATCGTGCGAAAAATTATGGAGGACTACAGCCGGTATCGCCACCAACACGGTGGCTATCAGTTCGTATTCTCTCCGCACATCGCCAATGCTCAGTTGTTTGAGACTTCTGGCCACCTGCATTTCTATAAAGACGGAATGTATCCGCCGATGGAAATGGACAATGGCACGTACTACCCAAAGCCAATGAACTGCCCAATGCATTGTTTGATTTTCCGTGATCGACAGCGCAGTTATCGCGAGTTGCCACTTCGTTTGTTCGAATTAGGAACGGTGTATCGCTATGAGCGAGCAGGAACATTGCATGGTTTGTTACGCATTCGTGGATTCACTCAGGACGACAGCCATATTTTCTGCACCGAAGATCAAATGGCCGATGAGATCACTTCGTTGCTGGATTTCGTTCTGTCGGTGCTACGTCAATTTGGTTTTAACGATTTCGAGTTCAAGCTGTCAACCCGCGACTTGGAAAAGTCGGTCGGATCGGATGAAATTTGGGACAAGGCAACGACTGCACTACGCGAGGCTCTGAATCGCCACGGCGTTGAGTACTCGGTAAAAGAAGGCGATGCTGCGTTCTATGGGCCAAAGATCGATATCGATGTACGCGATGCGATCGGCCGCAAGTGGCAACTCAGCACCATTCAATGCGACTTCAATTTGCCAGAGCGTTTCGGTTTGGAATACATCGGAAGCGATAACAGCCGCCATAGGCCGATTATGTTGCACCGAGCGCTATTTGGTTCGGTGGAGCGATTCTTCGGCGTGTTGTTAGAGCACTACGGAGGAGCATTCCCGGCGTGGCTTTCCCCAGTGCAGGTGCGTGTGTTGGCAGTTACTTCGCAACATGAAGAGTATGCGCAGTCGCTCGTGAAGCGTTTGCGAGCAGAAGGTTTCCGTGTAGATACCGCTGAAGCAGATGAACAGCTTGGCAAGCGAATTCGCAGCGCCAAGCTCGAACGAGTTCCTTTCGTGTTAGTCGTGGGTGACGATGATGTGAAAAACAACACTGTTGGCGTAAACCCGCGTGGTGGAGAAGTCATTCGTGATGTACAAGTTGATGCATTTATTGCTCAATTACATGAAGAAACTCGCACCGAGACTGCGATAGGGAATTTGTAATCAACATGTTGGACCGACTGTGGAATGGTTGGCGTGCACAGTACGTGCAAGGCGATTCTCATGGTCAGCATTCAGATGAGTCTGTGTTTACCGAGATTCTGAAATCAAATCGCCCAGATGAAGAAACATTCATCGTCCACCGCGGTGACACGTGCTTTGTGATTATGAATGCATACCCGTATTCGTCTGGACACGTGCTGGTCATTCCATACCGCGAAGTTCCAGACTTAGAGTTGCTCACACCGCAAGAGTCAATTGAGATTTGGGCAACCGTGACCAAAGCAGTGCAGGTTTTGAAGGCAGAGTACAAACCGCAGGGAATGAATGTTGGAATTAATTTGGGCCACGCGGCCGGTGGAAGTGTGGCGCAACACTTGCACATTCATATTGTTCCGCGCTGGGGTGGCGATTCAAACTTCATGGTTGCGGTGGCGACGGCAAAAATTTTGCCGGAAGCACTAGACATAACTGCGCGGAGAATTCGAAATCGGTGGAAGGACATGCCGTGAATGAGGTGAATAGCAACGAGATCCGAGACCAGCTTCCGAGTGATTTAGACGTTTCTGCTTTTGTTGGTCCTTATCAGTTTCCCGACAACAGTCGACGACGTATTCCCGGCTATTTGTATTTGGGGATCTCTGCATTGAGTCTGGCGGTCTGGCTCATGAGCGATCAATCATCAGGTTTGGTAAATGACGGTTTTCTTGTGTTTGCAATTGCGCTTGCAGTATTTGCAGTATTTGTACTCAGTTCGTCGTGGAAGATGACCGTTAACGAGCGTGACGCCTTGGTACATGCATCGAGAGCAGTTGACTTCGCAGTTGGCCATGCATCGGCACAACAGGTGTGGCGAGGAGTGAGAAGTCGACCAACGTGGCGAGTGTTTTGTTACAGCGCGCAAGAGCCACCAACTCACCGAGGATTGGTGCTGGTAGATGCTATTGACGGAGAGATTGTTGAATGCCTTGTAGAACTCAACCCCGATACCGCAGCAACTTCTCAGTAAGCCACATTCAGTAGTATTGAACCAATGTTTGACGGTCGGTTTAAATCAGAAATCGAACGATACGTTCGACCAGTAGGGGAAACTCTTCGTCGCACGGGTCTGTCGCCAGACCATTTCACAGTGCTTGGACTATGTGTTGCTGGCGCTGCTGCTATTGCAATTGGTGCAGGCAAGATGCAACTCGGACTCTTGCTTGTAATTTGTTCAGCGCTACCGGACTTGCTTGACGGTGCGTTGGCCAAAGCTTCAAACTCAGCAAGTCAACGCGGAGCATTCTTTGACTCTGTAGTGGATCGTGTGAGCGACTCGCTGCTGTTTGGTGGCGTTGCCTGGTTTTATGCCAGTTCAAACTCACCACAGTTTTCGATTGTTCCGTTTGCAATTCTTGGCGCTTCATTGATCATCTCCTACGAACGCGCAAAAGCAGAATCGTTGGGTCTGTACGCCAAAGGTGGATTGATGGAGCGAGCAGAACGAATAATTTTGCTGTGCTTTGGTTTGCTGTTTGATTCGTTGCTTAAGTGGGTCATGGCAGTCATGTTGGCCCTCGTTGTTATGACTGCAGTGCAGCGATTTGTCAAAGTATGGAAGCAAGCTGCTGTTGCGCCGGTTACTGCGGAGAAGCAAGCTATTCGCCGTTCTCGACGCGCTTCACGCAGAGCACGCCGTGATGATTACCGTGCACGTTTTCAGCGTCGACGTCGCCTGCAGTAAACCTCAGTTATGGCCGATCCTCGTGACACCGGCTTCGATGCCTTAACGCTTGCTGGTTATCGGGCAGCATCGTTGTTTGCGAAACTCACACCAGCGCCACTTGCGCTCGGAACATCGCTTGCACTTGGCGCACCCCTGTCAATTGGTTTTCGCGATAAGCGCGAAATGATTGAACGGCACCTTCGTCGGGTGAATCCGTCGCTTCGTGGATTTGCATTGCGCCAAGCTGTGCAGGAGTCCTTTCAGAGCTACACGCGTTATTACCTAGAGACCTTTCGTCTAGGCATGTTGTCAAAGAAGCAAATTCAAGCCGGGTTCACCGTGGAGGGTTTTGAACACATCGAAAAGGGAATTGCCGACGGCAAGGGTGTTGTGCTTGGTCTGCCACACCTTGGCGGATGGGAATGGGCTGGTCGCTGGCTGGTCGATCAGGGATATGGGTTGACTGCAGTAGTCGAGCGTTTAGAAAATGAAGAGTTGTTCGAATGGTTTCGAGATATGCGCAGCAAAGTGGGCGTGAAAGTCGTCCCTCT
>JALQWV010000196.1 GCA_023263465.1 Ilumatobacteraceae bacterium | reverse complement strand
CCGTAGTGACCTTGAGCAAAAGTTCAAGGCACTTCAAGATGACATACAAGGCACCACAGAGCGCAATAAGACATCCATTGCAACTTATGCGGCTGTAGCGGGTGGGGTTGTAGTCATCATTGCTTACGCATTCGGGCGGAGAAGTGGCAGAAAGCGTCGAAGTGTCCTCGAAATCCGGCGATAAGCGGCAAGTCACCCAACCGAGCACAACCTCTGTTCGGGAATCGTTTTGGTGGATTCCAGTTGTTTGGCGTGCATTGAAATGGATGCGAAAACATAATCGCAAAAAATCCGTTACCACTATTCGACTCCGCAAAGATGAAGAAGTCATCATCCGCAAAAAAGATTCATCACTATGAGTATCCGCACCTTCCAGTTTGGTGAGCGCGTTCTCATTATTGACAGTAAGAAGCGTCGCTATCTTGCAACGCTTTCTGAAAAAGGGGAATTTCACAGTCACTCAGGAGTGATCGCACATGCACAGATTGTTGGTCTTGAAGAAGGCGCACTGATCGCGAATTCAAAAGGTTCTAGCTATTCGATCCTGCGACCAACTTTGGAGGACTTCGTTCTTGAAATGCCACGTGGTGCGCAGGTTATTTATCCGAAAGATCTCGCGCCAATTTGCATGATTGCCGATATCGGTCCTGGAATGCGGGTTTTTGAAACCGGAGTTGGAAGTGGTGCACTTTCAATGACCATGCTTCGTTATGGCGCGCACATCACGGGTTACGAATTGCGAGAGGATTTTGCAAATAGGGCACAGTCAAATGTTCGATCATTTCTCGGCGAAGCCGCTTTAGAACGATATGACGTTCAGATCCGGGACGCTTATGAAGGAATTGATGGGCAAGATTTCGATCGCGTTGTGCTCGACTTGCCCGAACCATGGAACGTAGTTCCACATGCGGAGAAAGTTCTTCGAAAAGGCGGGCTACTTGTTGCGTATACGCCAAGTATCACCCAAGCAGTGCAGGTGCGACAGTGCTTTGGTAACTACTGGATTGAGGCACGAACAATGGAAGTTCTTCATCGAACATGGCACATCGAAGGAATGGCTGTCCGACCTGATCACAGAATGGTCGCGCACACTGCATTTCTGACAGTTGCTCGGTATATCGGCGATAACGCCGTGTCTATGGAGCTAACGAGAGATTAAGGCTCGATGAAGATGCATTCGCCGGGGCATTCCTCGGCGGACTCGATTACAGCGTCCATCAAATTGTCGGCAAAGTTGGCCATGCCTTCTGCGCCTTGAGCGTTGCCCTTAGCAGCAGCGAAGATCTTGTCCTTTTCGCGAACATAGGCGAGACCGTCATCGAGCAACGTGAACACATCTGGTGCAATTTCCTCGCACAATCCGTCTCCTGTGCAGAGATCTTGATCGATCCAGACCTTCATGTCATGTACTCCTTAAACGTTTCCTGATGGCTATTTCACACAACAGACTACATTCCCACGATCGCAGTGGGCGAACTTTTGCCTTGTGAATTTGCACCTTCCTATGAATTCTGAGGCTCTGTATGGGTAGGTTTACAAGTGCACTGAACGGAATGGGGTAATTCTTGGCAGATAACCAATCACGTGAGTCCGCACAAACTGGGGAAGCGCTTGCCCAAAAGCTCAGCGCCGAGGTGGAAAAGAACCATCGCCTCGAATATGCACTCCGAGAACTTCGAGAAGAAGTTGTTCAGCTGAGCGAGCGAGTCGAAAAACTCACACGTCCACCAAGCCCTTATGGAATTGTGGTGGGTCGGAACCCTGATGATTATTTTGACGTATTAGTGAACGGTCGGAAACTTCGAGTCTCCGTAGGAGGCAACATTGACTGTGACAACATCCAACTCGGTTCAGAGGTGTTACTCAATGATTCGATGAGCATTGTCGAGGCTCGTCATCCAGAACATGCCGGCGAAGTTGTCACACTGACCAAGGTTCTTGACGATGGAATTCGAGCCATTGTCTCGTTCCGTGGTGACGACGAACGCGTGTGTGAACTTTCGGACTCTTTGCGTGGAGCCAACTTGCGTTCTGGAGATCTCTTACGACTTGACTCACGATCAAATCTGCTTCTTGAACGATTACTACAGCCTGAAGTTGAACATCTTTTGTTAGAACATGTTCCGAATGTAACTTTCGCAGACATCGGTGGTTTAGATGAACAAATAGAAAAAATCCGCGATGCGGTGGAGCTCCCGTTCCTACACGCAGATCTTTTCGCTGATTATCAACTTCCAGCCCCTAAAGGAATTCTTCTGTATGGACCGCCGGGTTGCGGAAAGACTCTTATTGCTAAAGCTGTAGCGAACAGCCTTGCACAACGAGTTACAGCCAAAACTGGAGATGATAAGGGTGGTTCGTATTTCATCAACATCAAAGGTCCTGAACTCCTCAATAAATATGTAGGTGAAACAGAGCGTCAGATCAGATTGGTATTTCAAAGAGCGCGTGAGAAAAGTGAAGAAGGTTGGCCAGTGATCATCTTCTTCGATGAAATGGATTCAATGTTCCGAATCCGTGGGACAGGAGTTTCCTCGGACATGGAATCAACGATTGTTCCACAATTACTCGCTGAAATTGATGGCGCTGACAAACTTCAGAATGTCATCATCATCGGCGCAACGAACCGCGAGGACTTGATTGACCCAGCCATTCTCCGACCTGGACGTCTCGATGTAAAGATTCGAGTTGACCGCCCAAATCGACACGCTGCTCAGCAGATTCTTCTTCGTTATCTGACCGATGATCTTCCGCTCGCTGAAGGTTGCCAGATTGCAGACATGGTTGAGTTGGCTATAGACCGAATATTTTCTGAATCAACTGATAATCGTTTTCTTGAAATCACGTATCAGAATGGTGAAAAAGAAGAACTCTTCTACAAGGACTTTGTCTCAGGAGCAATGCTAGAAAACATCGTGCGGAGAGCGAAGAAGAAAGCCATCAAGCGTCGCATTGATGGTGGTGATGGTGGTATCACCACTGCAGATCTGATCAGTTCTGTTGGAGACGAATTCTCGGAACATGAAGATTTACCCAATACGACAAACCCTGATGATTGGGCAAAGATTTCGGGTCGCAAAGGCGAACGTATCGTGTACATCCGAACAATCAAGGCACATGGGGATAGTGGGGACGACTTTATTGGAGGCAAAGAAATAGAGCGTGCAACGACGGGGCAGTACCTATAAGTGGCAACGCCCAAAGTCTGCGGAATTGAAACTGAGTATGGAATTTTGCTCCGTGGCGCTGATGTAGACCCGGTAACTGCTTCATCGCTAATCGTCAGCGCCTACAAGGATTCACCTTGGGCAAGTACGTCATTTGATGCCAGCCACGAAAACCCTTCCCGGGATGCACGCGGTGTGAATCTGGATGATTATTTGGATCCAATAATTGATTCAAAGATGATCAACACCGTTCTGTCTAATGGAGCGCGCTACTACGTAGATCATGCTCATCCTGAATACTCCAGTCCAGAGTGTGCGACGATTCGCGAGGCGGTGCTCTTTGATGTTGCCGGCGAATTCATTCTTCGTGAAAGTATGAATAAGGCAAACGAGAGGCTTCCGGAGAATGTTCGTATTGACCTCTTCAAGAACAATTCTGATGGCAAAGGAAATAGCTATGGATGCCACGAGAACTACCTGATAGATCGTCAAATTCCTTTCACGAAACTCGCTGCGTTCATTACTACGCATTTCGTTACTCGCCAGGTTTTTTGCGGCTCAGGAAAAGTTGGGCACGAATCTCCTTCGGGTGTTGTCGACCAATCTGGCTTTCAGATCAGTCAACGTGCGGATTTCTTTGAAGAGCAAGTTGGTCTGGAGACCACCATGAAGCGGCCAATAGTTAATACACGAGATGAACCGCATTGTGATCCGCAAAAGTATCGAAGGTTGCATGTCATCGTCGGCGACGCAAATATGAGCCAATTCGCCTCATATCTCAAACTTGGATCGACCGCACTCGTACTTTCGATGATTGAGGATGGAAAGTTCCCACAGCAATTACTGATTGCGCACCCTGTACACGCAATTAAGCAAATCAGCCGAGACATTTCCATGAGCGAACAGATACTCATGGCAGATGGAACCCGCATGACCGCGGTAGAAATACAAGGCGAGTTATGTGCGGCTGTGAGAGCCTACGTTGAGGCGGGATCGTACTGCGGTTTAGCGCAAGACGAGGCATACGACGTGCTGTTTAAATGGGAACAGGTTGTGCACGATTTGGCGTCAAAGCAAAATCTGCTGACAACGAAGATCGATTGGATTGCAAAATTGAGTTTGGTTGACGGAACCAAAAAACGGCATTCGTTGGCCGACTCTGACTCACGTCTCAAGGCCATTGATCTGATGTATCACTCGCTCGATCCAAAAGTATGCCTTGCAACTAAAATGAACATTGCGCACATGTTTGATGACAAGACCGTCGCCAATGCCGTTCGCCGACCACCTGAAACAACAAGAGCGTTTTTCAGAGGTCGAGTAGTTGAAAAATGGTTTGATCAAATTGTCAATGCCAACTGGGACAGCATTGTTTTTGATGTTGCGAACCGTCCACTGCAAAAGTTATTCATGAACGAGCCGCTCCGGGGAACTCGTGAACTCACCGAATCAATCATCAACTCAAGTTCCTCTATCGAGGAATTACTGGCCCTGCTTGGAAAACCAGATTTACCGGGTAGTACTCTGTAGCCATGGGCGAACGGGTATTTAAGCAGCACGAACAAAACCGCCAAGGTATGTCCGATGCAGAATCTGAACTACAACCAACTGAACACGACCCAATCAAGACAGATTTAGATTCAATTCTGGATCAAATAGACGCGGTTTTAGAAGAAAATGCAGAAGAGTTCGTAAAGAGTTACGTACAAAAGGGCGGACAATAGGCTTAGCCTGACATCACCATGAAGTTCCCAGTTTTTCCGATTGATCAAGATCCTGGTTCCAACTTTGGCGAATTGTTGAAGCGAGTAGGCCTCTCACCATTCGCTGTTTATGCAAATGTTTCGCAACTAGACATTCCCCATGCCACAACGTGTGTCGCTGTGAGATGTTCTGGCGGGGTAGTCATGGCTGGAGATCGTAGAGCGACTTCGGGAAATTTGATTAGTCACCGAACGATGGAAAAGGTTGTTCAGGCAGATGATTTCAGTGGAGTTGCTATCGCTGGTGCTGCTGGACCTGCGATGGAAATGGTCAAATTGTTTCAACTGCAAATTGAACACTACGAGAAGGTGGAGGGGCAACCACTTTCACTTGAAGGTAAGGCAAACCAGTTGTCGATGTTTGTACGAAACAACCTTCCAGCAGCAATGCAAGGACTCATGGTCGTTCCCATTTTTGCCGGTTATGACGAACACATCGACCAGGGTCGCCTGTGGGATTACGACGCGACTGGTGGACGATACGAAGAAACGGATTTCGTAGCGACTGGATCTGGGCAGTTACATGCTTCAACAGTCTTGCGAGTTTCATGGCGCAGCGACATCGGTGTAAACGAAGCAATTGAATTGGTTTCACGAGCACTCTGGGAAGCTGCCGATGCCGATTCGGCAACGGGTGGACCAGATGTGTTGAGAGGTATCTATCCAGTTGTCGCATCCATCACCAAAGATGGATTTACTCGAGTGCCTGATTCTGATTTGGCTGTCATTTACTCGGCGATCACCACGGGAGTACAACAGCGATGAATATGCCGTACTACGTAGCACCTGAGCAGATGATGAAGGACCGCGCCGACTTTGCGCGAAAGGGAATCGCCAGAGGGAAGTCGCTTGTTGCATTGCAATACAGCGAAGGCATTGCCATTATTGCGGAAAACCCATCGAACACACTTCGGAAATCGAGCGAAATTTATGATCGGATAGCGTTCGCCGGAGTGGGTAAGTACAACGAATTTGATTCACTTCGTGTTCTCGGAGTGCGGTCTGCGGACTTAAAGGGTTACCAATTTTCCCGTGAGGATGTTGATGCAAGAAGCCTTGCCAACCAATATGCGCAGATCATTGGCCAGACATTTACTCATGAGGTGAAACCACTTGAAGTTGAAATCCTTGTTGCTGAATTAGGCATGACCCCGGTAGCGGACCAACTCTTTCATATCATGTACGACGGGACAGTTATTGACGAAAAACCTTTTATTGTTATCGGTGGTGATACCGACACCATCAAGACAAAGGTTGCTGCAGCATTTAAGGACAACATGTCGCTACAAGAAGCGTGCAAACTTGCGCGTACAGCACTTTCATCCGATGAACGTGTATTGACTGCAAGCGACTTGGAAGTGACGGTGTTGCAGCGAAATGGAAGTAGAAGATGCTTCAAACGACTCGCCGAAAACTCACTAGCCACGCTGCTTAATTGACGTTCATGGATCGACGCATATTCGGCATTGAGACCGAATATGGCGCTACGTGTACATTGCGCGGTCAGAGGCGCTTAAGCCCTGACGAGATATCCCGATACTTGTTTCGCAATGTTGTCGCGTGGGGGCGAAGCTCAAATGTATTTATGGAGAATGGTTCGCGACTGTATCTCGATGTAGGTAGCCATCCCGAATATGCAACAGCAGAATGCGACTCAATATATGAATTGGTGGCTCAGGACAAAGCTGGCGAATTGATTATGCAAGAACTGCAGTCTGGTGCAGAAGATCGCCTTCGCGAAGAAGGAATCCGTGGCACGGTCTATTTGTTTAAAAACAATCTTGATTTCGCTGGAAATAGTTATGGCTGTCATGAAAATTACCTCACTCACCGAAGTAGCGATCTTGTTGATTACAACGCACAATTCATTCCATTTCTTATTTCGCGACAGATATTTTGTGGTGCTGGACATATTCTGCAAACTGCGCGTGGGCCCATCTTTTCCATCGCCCAGCGTGCAGAACACATCTGGGATGGCGTGAGCTCCGCAACAACCAGAAGCAGGCCAATTATCAATTCTCGAGATGAGCCCCATGCCGATTCGGATATCTACAGACGCTTACATGTGATCGTTGGCGACTCAAACATGAGCGAGTACACAACTTTCGTGAAAATTGGATCTGCGATGTGCGTATTGCGAATGCTCGAAGATCGGGATATGCAACTAAGAGACTTATCTCTTGACAATCCTGCGCGGGCAATTAGGGATATCAGCCACGACATCTCGTGCCGCAAGAAAGTGAAACTGGCGAACGGAAAAGAGTGGTCTGCGCTCGAAATTCAACAAGAATTGCTTCAAAAAGCCATCTCCTACTCCGAAAATCGTGGTTTCAACAACGAGGAACAGCGCGCGCTTGAAATGTGGAAACACTGCATCACCACGATCGCAGATGATCCGTTGAAACTACATAGGGAAGTTGATTGGGTGATCAAGTATCACCTCATTGAAAACTTTAGAACTCGTCACCAATTGGCACTTGATGATGCAAAAACGCAAATGGTTGATATTCAGTACCATGACATCAAGCGGACAAGAGGTATCTTTTACAATCTTCAACAACAAGGCTTGGTTGAAAGTATTTGCTCTCACGGTGATATTGAAAAGGCAAAGGCTCATCCGCCGCAAACAACACGTGCAAAATTACGCGGAGACTTTATTCGACAGGCGAAGCTCAGCAAACGCGACTTCACAGTTGATTGGGTGCATTTGAAACTCAACGATGAAACTCCGAAAACCGTAGTTTGTAAGGATCCATTTCAATCTGTAGACGACAGAGTTCAGCGGCTAATTGACGCGTTGTAGCATCCGTTCGGCTTGCTAGGTTGGTAATTCATGTCAGATGTAGCTGGGTCAAAAACAAAGTTAGGAGCGGAGGCCATCCGCGAGTGGGTCATCGTGATTGGCGTTGCATTAGTTATTGCCTTTGTTGTCCGTGGATTTGTTTTACAGCAGTTTTATATCAGTGGCCCAAGCATGGAATCGACAATGTTTCAAAACAATCGAGTGCTGGTTAACAAACTTTCATATCGTTTGCACGATATTCAACGTGGTGATGTTGTTGTCTTTGATCGGGTAACTACTGATGGTGTGGTTGTGCAACATGACGATCTTATTAAGCGTGTTATCGGAATTTCTGGCGACACAGTTTCAATTACAAATTGCATCGTCTCAGTCAATGGCAGGGAAGTGGATGAGCCGTATCTGAATGACTACGACTTAGCACAGGAAAATCTTGAGGATCGGTGTCGTGTGCCAAACATGTCTTCGACCATCGTTGAACCCGGTCACCTCTTTGTTATGGGAGACAATCGTCCGCAATCATTTGACAGCAGAATGTTCGGGACCATTGAAGAAGACCTTGTCGTCGGTCGAGCCTTTGTCATCATTTGGCCAATCGGTTCATTCCACTGGCTCTAACTAAAGCCGTTGAGCTTGATCATTGCGTCAGAAGCCCTGTCGGGCCAATCACTAAAAATTCCATCCAATCCCATGCGTAATCCCGTTGTCAGCACTTCTGGATACTGCAGATTCCATCCAAAGCACAAAATGCCGAAGCGATGAAATAGGGCAACAAGACCACCATTCCAATCGTCGAAGGGCATATTGACAGTTGATATTCCGAGGTCGCGCAAGGTTGCGGCATGTCGTTCTGGACCTTTCAGCATTACCTTTAGTCGTGTGGAGTGCACGAGATTCGCTTCGCCAACACGACTAACCCATTGCTCGAGGAACGCCAGGTCAGGATGACACAACCACGTCTTCTTAGGGTTCCCGGATTCCTTCATCGTGTCCACAACGGCACCCATGCTGTTGATGTCCTTTATGTCCAGACTGAGATGCATTTCTGATCCACATCGTTGGTACAGATCGCTAAGCGACGGAATCCAACTTGGTAATTCTCTGCGGTTGTAGTTGCTAATCGGCCTATTGCGTATTCTCCCTTTGACCACTCCATCGTGATCCAGAACTGCGATTCCATCTCGACTCATCCACGTGTCCGATTCGAGACCACTTGCACCCAACCGAATCGCAAGTTCAAAAGCCTCAATGGTGTTTTCTGGGAGATGGGCTCGTGCCCCACGATGGGCGAACATGATTTGCCGATCGATAAGGGGCGAGATGCGCTCTTGCACATCGCCATGCTACGCACTGTCGGAAGGATCAAGGTTTAGACTGACGGGGTGTTCAATTTCTCTGGAAGCGAGATCTTCTTCCTGATGATTTTAGGTCTTGTCATTTTGGGACCAGAAAAGCTTCCAGGCGTGATTCGCAAAGCCGGCAAGTTGTACGGCGAATTTAAGCGGATCACCACTGACGCACAGTCAGAATTTAAGGGAGCTTTCGGCGACACCATTGGTGAGCTCAAGGAAACTGCACAGGGATACAAGTCAATGTTTGACTCGGCAAGTCAAGAGGTGAACAGCACGCTCCGAGAGGCAACAACGTTTGACCACGATGCACCAAACCTGCCAACAGAAGAGCCCGTGATTGACGTCGAGCCGAAGTTCGTTCCTTTTGAAATTGGTTTACCTGACACAGATCCAGAGGACGACAAATAATGGTCGGTCTGCGTCGAGATCAACACTCAGGCACTGCAGGCTCAATGACCATATTCGGTCATCTGGCCGAGCTACGAATGCGGCTCGTTCGAATGATGCTTGCTGTGGTCACTGGATCGATCGTGATTTTGGTTTTCTACGATCAATTTCTTCGCTTTCTCACCCAACCGTATCGCAATATCTGTTCAACCCGCCCTGATTTCAATTGCGATGGAACATTGTTCACTTTGGGCCCAATAGAGGGCTTATCGGCGCGTATGCGCATTGCGGGCTACGGCGGTTTGATCATTGCATTGCCTGTCATTATGTGGCAACTATGGAAGTTCATCGTTCCTGCACTAAACAAGCAAGAGAAGAAGTACTCAATTCCGTTCATTGTCTCCTCAGTGATTCTGTTCCTTATTGGTGCTTGGCTTGCCTATTGGACACTTGATAAAGCACTTGAGTTTCTCATTGCGTGGTCTGGCTCTGGCGTAGAACAGACCTATCAAATTTCGAAATACATCAGCCTGGTTGCCATGATGGTTCTTGCATTTGGTGCAGGCTTCCTAGTTCCGGTTCTCGTTGTCTTTTTGCAGCTGGTTGGTGTACTCACTCCTCAGACACTGATCAAACAATGGCGCTATTCAATTATGGGTACATTCTTGATAGCAGCGGTGATCACACCGAGCGGTGACCCTATCTCGATGTTGGCACTTGCCATTCCAATGACGATGCTCATTCTTTTCGCAGTACTCATCGGTTTCATAGCGCAGCGAAGGAAGAAGAAGCGTTCACCCGATGGCGAATAGTTCGCTGTGACATCTCCTCATCGCAAAGCGCTTACGGGTGCATACACCTTTGACCTTGATCCTTTCCAAATTCAAGCATTCGACTGCATCGACGCCGGTGAAAGCGTGCTTGTGGCAGCGCCTACTGGTTCCGGCAAGACGGTCGTAGCTGAATACGCAATTGGACTGTCACGAAAGAACGGCAGGCGAGCTTTTTATACGGCTCCCATCAAGGCTCTCTCAAATCAGAAATTTCATGAACTGGTCAATCTGTATGGATCTAACGATGTTGGATTGCTAACAGGTGATAACAGTATTAACGCACTTGCTCCAATCGTTGTGATGACCACTGAAGTATTGCGCAATATGATTTACGCTCGGTCGTCAAACATTGACAATCTTGGTGTTGTTGTATTGGACGAGGTTCACTTTCTTCAGGACGCCTATCGTGGTCCCGTTTGGGAAGAGGTGATTATCCATCTTGACCCAACGGTTCAGTTGGTGTGCCTATCGGCAACGGTGAGTAACGCTGATGAATTGTGTGAGTGGTTGACCACAGTCCGTGGACCCACGAGACCGATTATTGAAACTAAACGACCAGTTGAGCTTATTAATCATTACGTTGTCGGAGACAAGACGACAAATCAGTTGCGTGTCTTCGACACGATCATTGGTGGAAAACCCAATGAACAGGTTTCCAAAATTGAAGCAATGTCGCCTCAGCGAACAAGAAAGCAACACCCGTACGGATCTCGGGGAAGGCAACCTGGGCCATCAAGTCGATTCTTCACACCTAATCGTCCAGATGTTTTGATGCAACTACAAGAAGATGATCTGCTTCCTGCGATATATTTCATTTTCAGCAGAAATCAATGTGATGAGGCTGCTCAATCGTGTTTGAAATTGGGGATTTCCTTCACAAATAAACAAGAACGTGAAATTATTGCACGCACTCTAGAGAGCCATGTCGAATCCTTCACCGATGACGATCTAGCAGCACTGGATTACACGCGATTCCTACGACAATTGGAAGCTGGTATCGGTGTGCACCATGCTGGACTAGTTCCCAGCTTTAAAGAAGCAGTTGAGGAATGCTTCGCGCAAGGATTGGTTAAAGTGGTTTTCGCCACCGAGACCCTTGCTGTTGGAATTAACATGCCGGCACGAGCTGTTGTACTCGACAAGATCACGAAGTACAACGGTGAGACGCACCAGATTCTCAAGCCATCAGATTTCTCGCAACTCACGGGTCGAGCTGGTAGGCGGGGATTAGATACGGTCGGCCATGCCCTCACACTGTGGAATCCGTTCGTCAGCTTTGAGCAAGTTGCTTCCTTAGTTTCTAGCCGATCTTTTGTACTCAATTCAGCTTTTCGTCCTACGTACAACATGGCAGCCAATCTGATTCGCAACACAAGTCGGATTCAAGCGCGTCACTTGCTGAATTTGTCCTTTGCACAATTCCAATCGGGTCGAGAAATTGTTGAAATACAGGCCCGTATCGCACGTCGTGGAAAAGAGGAGCAACGATTGCGCCAACAATCATTGAGCGATTACGGCGATGTTGAAAGTTATCGCAAAGGCAACCAAAAGACCAAGGTTGCGCCTGACATCGAGGCCCAGTTTGCCCGTTTACGTCCAGGTGATGTTGTCCTCATTGGCGATGCAAAGGGGAGCGATCGACTCATTGTCATTTCAACTGCTAGTCGCGGTACAGGAGGCAAACTTTCCTTGCTGTCAATTAATAGGGGAGTTCGAGCGCTCACGTCACGAGACGTCACGGACATTATTTACACCATCGGACATATTGATTTGCCTGTGCCATTTCAGCCAACTAACTCGCGATTCCTTAAGGAGACTTCGCAAAAATTGGCGAAATTTAAGGTCAGTGAGCGAGTCCTTTCACGGAGTGGCAAGAGGGACGCTCGAAGCAACCCCGATCATCCGTTTCTGCGTGACCCCGATGCGAAATTCAAGTTAAACGCTGCAGAATCTGCAGACAGAATTCTAAAAGAACTCCAACAACTTGAAAGACGTGTGTCAAGTTCTGCGCAGTCGGTAAGCAAAAAGTTTGACGACCTCACCATGCTGCTTGAAGAGTGGGGCTATGTTGATGACTGGTCGCTCACACACAAAGGCGCAATGCTCGGACGAATTTTCCATGAGTCAGATTTACTGATTGCGGAATGCATATCATCTGGTGTTTTTAGAGGATTGTCTTCACACGAGATCGCAAGCCTTGCATCAGTATTTGTATTCGAGGATCGACGACGAGACGAAAGCGTAAGACCACATTTTCCCAACGCCGAATTAAAAAAGAGATGGTCTGACATTGAAAGTATCAGTAGACGAATTACCTCCAGCGAGATCCGCGCTGGGTTAGTACCACATCGTGCACCTGACCCAAGATTCATGGCAACTGCATTTGATTGGTCGCAAGGAACGTCGCTATTTGACATCTTGGACGAAGATGACATGACAGCCGGCGATTTTGTTCGTACCATGAAACAACTCATCGACATCCTTCGACAGTTCACCACACTTGATGAACAGTTGATTTCAACTTCAACGTGCGCGGAGGCAGCAAAGTCGCTATTCACCGGTGTGATCGCAGCCTCGAGTCAGATAGGGAAGATGTAACCATGCCGATTTCTCCAGGAACTCCGTGGGGCTCTGCGTCACCTCTACCTCAGCGTCCTTTGAATATGACATCCGACCGTAAACTTGGCATCTTCCTGCGGGACAATTCAGCAAAGCACATTCACGAGCAATCTATTTTTATGAAGTCTGGTGATATTCCCCGAGTACTTGGAGTTCTAGATCGTCCACGGGATACTGAATGCCTTCGGGTAGTTATTGATGCCATTGTCGTTTCTTACACAGACGCGGCGGGAACAGAACACACCGACGTTTGCATTGCATCGATGAGCATTACCCGAAGGTTTTTCCGTGGCGCAATCACTGTTGTTACGAATAGTGGATATTGGAGGAAACACGAGATCGCACCTCGTGCGCATCTCAACGACGGAAAACTGGATATTTTTGAAGTGTCAGGAGCTATGCGGTGGAGCCAACGAAGAATGATGTGGCGCAAGGCCATGGTTGGGGCCCACCTTCCGCACCCGCTGTTGTCTTATAGCCAAGGGGATTTTTTCCATTGGAAGGGAAATCCTCAGCGTCTCGTCATTGATGGTCAATTTGTGGGAATGGTGACCAAGGTTTCCTGCAGGGTGCAAAGCGACTGCGTTCAGGTGTATGCCTGACAGGCATACCTGATAACACCGAGCGGGACTTCTAAGATTGCCCCTCGTGACGGTCTACATTCCTGAGGTTTTCCAAGACGATGAAGCGGAAATACTCAAGAGGTACTTCACCAACCTAGACCTCCCAGTTTTTGCGCTTGTCAACCTGCCCGAAGTGGTTAAGGGTGCGTTGTTTGCTCGATACAGCCGTAGTCCCAAGAGCTTGCGTCGATTGTTCCTCGATGAGTTCGTCAATGACCTCGACTTAACAGGTGATATCGGGGTCGACGCCACGATTGGCATTGATAAAGCAGAGGCATTGTACGAAAAGGTGTTTGTTGAATATGGAGATGACTCGGTGGCTCAGCTTGGTGGTGTACATCTAGCGTGCGAACAGGCTTCCAATATCTTGACAAAGATTCTTGAGTGGGGACGGTTGATGAGTTACCTCGAACAGAGCACGAGGTATATCAACTATGACGCTCGTTTAGGCGGGAGATACCGCTATTACCGAGATCCCGAAATTTTGAGTGGTCCGTACGGAACTCGCTACGTGGGCGATATGGATCGAATGTTTGATAGTTACAGCTCACTAGTTCAATCCGTAACTGAGCATGTACGTAAATCAATTCCCCGCGGAATCAATGACTCAGATTTTGTGTATCGTCAGGCAACACGAGCCAAAGGCCTCGATGCCGTGCGCGGAATATTGCCGGCTAGCGCACTATCAAATGTTGGTATTTTTGGCACAGGTCAAGCCTACGAATCGATGTTATTGCGCATGCGTGCGCATCCACTCCCTGAGTCACGCCAATATGCCGACATGATGCTGACTGAGCTACGAAAGGTGATCCCGAGTTTCTTGCGACGTGTTGATTTACCTGAACGAGGAGGGAAGTGGAGTAGCTATCTTGCAACCAACGCCGATCAGACTGCTTTCTTGGTCGATGATATGTTTGGCGCGCTCGAGCCCGATCCAGTCAACGAAGTTGAATTGATTGATTTTGATCCTGATGGTGAAAATAAATTGCTTGCTGCAATTTGTTATGCGCATTCCCATCTTCCTGAATCGCAGTTACTCAATCGTGTTGCCCAATTGAGTCATGACGAAAAAGTTCGCCTCATCGCCGCCTATGTAGGTAACCGAGAGAATCGTCGTCACAAACCTGGACGAGCATTTGAAAGAATTGACTATCGCTTTGATGTCCTTGGCGATTACGGGGCATTTAGGGATTTACAACGACATCGTCTACTCACCATTGAGTGGCAAAGATTGTCTCCCGATCATGGATATGTGATGCCTGAACTCGTTGCTGAGGCTGGAGTTGGAGACGAGTTTGCAGAGTCAATGACCCGTTCAGCGACACTGTACGAGGCTTTACGCCCGGACTATCCAGAGCAAGCTGCATATGCGATTTCCATGGCCTACCGACTTCGCTACAGCATGCAGTTCAATGCTCGTGAAGCGATCCACCTACTCGAGCTCCGATCAGCGCCACAGGGACACCCCGCGTATCGGCGGGTCGTTATCGAAATGCACCGTCTGATCGCCGAACAGGCTGGCCACCGGGCCGTTGCCGATGCTATGACCCATATGACCTTTGAGGCACCAGCACTCGAACGGCTTGACTCAGAGCGAAAGGCCGAGAATCGCCGTAATACGTGAAATGGGCAAATTCAGAGAAATTCGCATTCTGGACCCCTTTATGGAGTACTCTCTCGCCGTTCGCAGTTGAAAGGATAATTAATGTCAGACGATGATGTCATCGGACCAGATGATCTTGATAGCGAGATACTCTCTGCCCCCGAATTAGACGGTGACGAACTCGATGTAGACGCATTAGAGATTGATGGTCTTGAAGACGATGGTTTTGCAGTTGACGAGGGTGCCGACATTATTGACGACCCAGATGAAATTCCCGTCGAGTCGGTATCCAAAAAGATTGCAGATGACGACGATGATGACGACGACTTGCGAACCGAAGACGATGTTGAAGCAGATCTTGACGCCATTCTTCGTGAAAAACTCACTGCAGCAGATGATTCTCCACCAGACGAAGATGATGAAGATGTTGCTGTTGACGACAAAACCGATGGTATGGAACGCCTGCAACCACGTCGGCCGGACGAGAGTCAGTGCACTCAGTGTTTCCTTTTGGTTCGCAACAGCGCCCCAGGTTGTCCTGTAGAGGACGATGCATGCCCTCTTTTCAAATAACAGAGCGAATCAAACAAGATGTGCGCAATGCGCGCGTCATTGGTGAGTTCACCGTGAAGACCGGTGTGCGAAAAATTCCCGGCGTCATGTGGGGTCTTCTTTCAAGAATGCGCGATTCTCTATTTCCAGAAACAGTGCTTCGCATTCGTCCCGATGAACATGTTTCCGGTTCACAAGATTCTGGCGTTTCTGATCAATCTGAAATACGCGTTACAGAACCATGCGATGGTTACGACCTGCTCACAGGGAACCAAATTGTCGAACTTCTGCAAACTGTTAGTGAATCGCAAGTGCGGGATATTCATGACTACGAATGCACTCATCGCAATCGAGCATTAGTCATTACAGCGGCGCTATCAAGAATCCCTGCTCGGTGAGCGACACCTTATTCACCGTTCGCAAGGCGGACATTCAAGATTTGCCTGCGTTAGCCATTCTTGAGACTCAGTGTGCTGCGGAGTCGCAGAGTTTTCGAGGGAGCGCAGAACTATTAGCAGAGACTCCATTTATTGGAATCAATTTCGACGTGGTTCTGGGCGAAGTCGGTCGCTGTGTTTTGGTAATTGAGTCCTCTCGCGAGGTGTGTGGTTACGCAGACATGAAAGTTTCCAATGCGGCAGCCATGATCCAAAGGATCTACATCAGTGCGTTAGCTCGCGAGTTAGGTGCTGGGGCAACTCTGATTGACGAACTGAAAAATGTGGCAAAAGCTTTCGGATGCACACGCATTGACGCATATGCATTACCAGGTGATCGGTTGACGAAGAACTTGTTCGAGCGCGCAGGCATGAAGGCGCGCCTGCTTATTGCCTCAAGCGATCTTTAGCGACCCTTCCACTGAGGTGGCCGCTTTTCGATAAATGCGGTGAGACCCTCTTTTGTATCTTCCGACTTCAATACTGCGCCGAACTCTGCGTTGGTCATTTCAATGAGTTTTGCATCCGACTCATATGCCGACGCCAACACAATTTTACGGGAAGCCCAAACAGCGAGTGGAGCAGACAGAGCGATCTTGTTAGCAAGTTCAATTGCAGCCTCAACTGCTTGGCCGGGTTCGACCAATCGATTTACCAAACCCAGTTCATATGCACGCTGTGCCGACAAGGGATCGCCAGTAAGAATCACTTCCATTGCGACGTTCTGGCCGATTGCACGAGGAAGCCGGAACAGACCACCTGCACCTGCAATGAGATTTCGCTTTACTTCAGCAAGACCAAATGCTGATCGAGTGGTTGCAATCACCATGTCGGCGGCAAGTACGATTTCACATCCACCTGCTGTTGCCAAACCGTCAACCGCCACGATGATTGGCTTGCGGCGTTCGCGGTAAACAAAGCCAGCAAAGCCACCACGCTCAGTAAATAGATTGTTCTCTCCGGAGTTCAGGGCCTTCAAGTCTGCTCCCGCACAAAACACCGGTCGTTCCTGACCTTCTGTATTTGCGCGAAGAATTCCCACCCACACTTGCGGATCCTGTTCGAGTTGATCCAGTGCTACTTCAAAAGCCTGCGCAACTGCACCATTAACTGCGTTACGTGCCTCGGGACGGTTCAACGTAATGAAGCCGATTTGACCTTGCTTTTCAAAAGTTACGACATCAGACATAGTCCAAGACTACGTCGGCACAAGTCCTATTCGGAAGTTGAGGGTGCTTCAGCTGATGCGGGCGCATTGGGCACCCGTGAGCCCTGTGCAGGTGCAGGCTTACCTTTTCCACGCACAGGACGAGTTGGTCGCAATGGGCGAGGGCTATTTGTTCCTGGTGCAACCGTGACTCCAAAAATTGAAGCGATCTGCGGAACTAGTGGAGCAACACGCTTCACAGTGGACAACATCGATTCATTAGTAGTCGGTGGTGCTGCTGCGAGTTTTACCTGACCACGTACTGGCGAGAATGCAATTGCTTCAAGTACCGCACTAAAGCGATCTGGAGCGGTTTCTGAAGCCAACGACGCAGAAGCGGCTGCTGCCAATTGCGTGCCGAGATCAGCAGGGAAGGGCTGACCGGCCTTCGGGGGCTCACTGGAAATTTTCAGTGCACGAATGACGCGCGAAACGGCAAGCGCAGACTTTATGTCTTCCAGCCATCGTGTTTGCTCAACCTCTTGACGCGTCTTCAAGGCAGCCTTCAATTCTGCTGCGAGCGAACGGGTAGCTTCGTCGCGAACGACCATTGGGTCGTCTGCACCAACAACAACTTGTCGGAGATCGCGCAAGTCGAGCAAGTCAATATCGGCTTTCGCTGCTTCGGCCTTATCAAGCCATTCTGCAACACGCAATTTAGGAAGCAACTCTTGCGCCATTGAAATAAGACCTTCGGCAGGAACGAGAGGCTTGCCCTCTTTCTTCAACTGCTCGTTCTGTTCCTTTACTGCATCGCGAACAGCCTTGATACCGCCGGTGAGTGCACGTTCCGCAACTCCTCGTTGCTCAACTGGCAGAGTGTCCAGAACTGCAGCGCGATGTACACGCTTTGGCTTCAGACGCTTAGCGGCTGGTCGCTTTGGCAATTCTGGTGGGGCAGTGAACGGGGCACGACGCGGGCGACGGTCGCCGGATTTCTCACCTTGCGCACCGTCCCGCGGAGGACGCTTGTCGCTATCACGACGAGGCTTGCGATCCCCATCGCGCTTCGGCTTACGGTCCTTACCCTTCTCTGCAAGTTTTTGCGTTACTGGTTGAAACTCTTTTTCGGATCCAAGAATTTGCAGAAGATTTCCGCGAACTGCTTTTTCTTTAGTTTTTACCAGCGAAAGAATTTCTACTCCATCAAGGTCAAAATCAGCTTCAACTTTTATCGTGTCACCAATTTTTGTGCCGGCATCAAGAATTGCTCCATTGAGCGTGCCCTTAGGAGTTTTGGCGCCGGCTGCACGCCACGTCCACGTTCCATCTCCACGATTACTGGTCAATTCGATATCAATGCGCTTAGACATGGGTCTCTACGGTACCTGCGAAAAGTGAGTTTCCCCAATACGCATAGCATTTTCGTGCGCACTACGGTAGGCGCATGGCGATTTATGCACTTGGCGACCAAGTTCCAAACATTCACGATTCTGCCTTCGTTCACCCCGATGCGGTGATCATTGGATCGGTCGAAATTGGAGCTGAATCAACGATCTGGCCTGGAGCCGTACTCCGCGGCGATGACGGATATATCAAGATCGGTGCGCGAACCAGTATTCAGGACAACACCGTTATCCACACCACGCCACAAGACCCAACCATTGTCGGTGATGATTGCGTTATCGGCCACATTGTTCACCTTGAATGCTGCATCATTGAGAACGGCGCACAGGTTTCCTCTGGAGCAGTTGTTTTACATCGCGTTCGTGTTGGCACCGGGGCAATCGTGGCGGCAAATGCCGTTGTATTGAATGACCAGATTGTGCCACCGGGAGCACTTGCCGTAGGAGCTCCCGCGATTATCAAAGAGGGACGCGCGCGTTCGTCAGACATCGAGTTCGGAGCATCGGTGTATGTCGAAAAAGGTAAGTGGTTCAAGAAATCAATGCGCAAGATTTCCGATTAGTTATTAGTCCAAGACCTCTAACAACGGAGAAGCATCAAAGTCATGGAGCATTGGTAGGTAGATACGCGTTGCATCTTTGCGGAATTTCACGCTGATATCTTCGCGAAAAAACTTTGCTCCTTCACGTATGACGTAATTGAGAATGAAGAATCGGTACGCCCAAGGCAGGAACAACAGTTCTCGCTTGGAGAGCGGAAATACCTCGTGATATTGGCGCAGAAATTTAAGAAAACGTGGTTCCAGCAATGTGTGAGGGGAATAGGTAAACGATGTTCGATCTCCAGTTTCAGACGACACTCGAGAGAAAAAATAAAAATCCAACAGACGCGTGTCAATACGGAACCAGTCGTAGTCCCATCGGCTGAACAGTTGAAACTGAGAAGCCATGTGTTTGACGGAAAAGTTTCCGAGGTTCCAATCGACAAGCACGGGAATCTTTTCCCATTCATCAAATCTGATGTGCTCAAGATAGAGGAGAAATTCATGCGTTGATTGTTTGGCAATCTCAATATCGTCATGACGCAATCCAAAGTGTTCTGCAGCAAATTCGTGAGAGAGCTGATCGAGCAGATGGATCGCATCGCCTTTTACCGAGTTTGAGGTTGGGGGAAGGCTTCCGGCGATCTGTGAACACTCACGATGAAATGCCGCAATTTCTCGTGCCAGGTTTTCGATTTGATCGTCAGTCAGTACTGGCGGCAATTGCATCGCCCGTTCAACGTCAGTGTAAAAAGCAACCCAATACGTTCCGTCATACCACGTGTATGCATGACCGTCGCGCGGTAACACTTCGGCAAGAAAGCCTTCCCAACGCGTTCCCCTCAAGAGTTGTGCGCTGGTAAACAATCGATCGTGATCCTCTGCAAAGAGGAAATAGGAACCATACGAGGAGATTTTCGCCACGATATGTGATGAGTCTGTAAACACCACACGGAAAACCCGGTTCGTTGAAACGTGCGCACTGACTTCAACCAGATAATCAATGCTCCGAGTTGCGTCATATTCCAACCACGCAGTGGCCACCAACTGCTCGGCGAGTTCACGCGAAGGAAAGGTCGTCACACAGCACCTCGACGGATGCTAGGAAGGGAAGAAGTGTTAGCGCTGAGACACTGCGCGTACGCCAATTGGAGCGATGAGTCGATAGCCGGCAGCATGCCGCTCTTCTTCAGACTCTCCACCCCAAAAACCATACTCATGATTCTCTCGTGCATACGTTCGACAGGTATCAAGCACTGCGCACTGCATACAAACCGTTCGTGCCATTGCTTCACGACGCTCACGAGCTTGTGGTCGCTCCGCAATAGGCGGGAAGAAGACTTCTGTCAGTCCACGACATTCAGCAATGTCCATCCACTCATCATCGGTTTGCACACGCTTCGTTGTGAACTCAAGTGACGCCATGATGCCCCCGCAACGTTGACCTAGCCTGCGCAGACTCTAGGGGATAACTAACCGATCAGTCAATTAGGTCGATATGGGGCCGTTACGTCAGGAGAGCGCGCACGCCAGCGGCAAAAGCATTGATTTCTGGCTCGGTCACGTCCCAGGCCGTCATCCAACGCACTTGGTCAATGGAGGTATCCCAATCGTAGAAGTGAGCCCAATCCTGCAACTGCGTGCGCGGTGCTTTGGCGATGATGGGGAACATGCTGTTCGCGGCAGGAGCAGACGTGAGTTGCAACGACGCGATGTCCTTCGTTTTGTCATACAACATGCGTGCTGCCTTGTTTGCTTGTCCACCCAAAGTGATGAATAGATCGTCCTCCAACATCGCTTCGTATTGTGCAGAGATGAATCTCATTTTTGAATGCAACTGTGTAACTTGCTTGCGAACGTATAGCGAGCGCTTGGCAAAATCTGGATTGAAGAACACAACGGCCTCACCAAATATTCCACCAGCCTTTGTACAACCAAACGTCATTGCATCAATGCCTGCGTCACGAGTAAACGAACGCAAGGTCTCACGCGTTCCACCAAGAGCCGCCGTTGCATTGGCGATTCGTGCTCCATCGAGATACACAAACATGCCCATGCTGTGAGCAGCATCACTCAGCGAGCGAATCTCATCGACTGAATACACAGCACCCAATTCGGTCACTTGCGTAATGGCAACAATCCCAGGTTGGGGAGCATGTTGATTGCCAAGCATCGACTTGGCTGCTTCCAAATCGTTTGGCCGGAGCTTGGCGTCAGTAGTTGGAACAGTGATCAACTTGGTACCTAGGGCGCGTTCTGGTGCGCCGGTCTCATCAACATTGATATGCGATTGCACAGCGCACACAATGGCATCAGCAGGTCGCAACATGCTGGCAAGCGCAAACACATTTGCGCCGGTACCGCCGTAAGCAAACTGGGTTACCACATCGTGATCAAACAATTCTTTGAACTTATTTACCGTGCGTACCGTAATGGGATCCGCGCCGTAAGCAGGGACGTGACCGGCGTTGGCATTTGCAATCGCCTCGAGTATCAGTGGGTGAGCGCCAGCAACATTGTCACTGGCAAACGATGACTTCGGCGGCGCAGGCAGTTTTGTCACAGATTCAGTATGGGGTGCCATCCACACATTGAATTCAGTCCTGCCTTATCTTTTCGTCATGACTAAATCACACACCACAGAGCCTGGTCGGCCTGGAGAGGTCGGAAGTACACGCACAGTGCGCCCAGTCGCAGACGTGGCCAAATGTGTCTGGTGCCGTACGCCGTTGCCGGTACAAATTGGTTCGGGACGTCCACGGAGGTTCTGCACTCAGGCCTGCAAGCAATGGGACTGGGTGGCACGCCAGCGCGCCTCCGAGCTGGCGCTCAGCGAGGACGAGTTGGTGGTAACGCGAAGCGAACTAGATGCATTACGCGATCAGATCTTCATTTTGAAATGCGCAATTGACGACGTCGAACAAGATCTGGATCCATCGGTAGATCCAACAACTCGAGACTTCAAAGCAGCGTTGACCTGGCTCTTAGACGCTGCAAAACCACTTGTGACAGACTCCATCACGGGGATATCCCAACCTTATTGAGTGTTGGGGTTTGCCCATAATAATAGTTATGTAAAGTTAGGACTGAACATGAAAACGCTGCCAATACAGGGAATCCCTGCCCCGCAGGTGTTTGAGGACCTCGAATCACTCCGTAGCAATGATGTCGATTGGCGCAACGGACGCGTATTTAGTTTGGCCTACTACGCGGGACCCGAAGCCAGCGCAGTTGCCGAGGATGCATACCGCCGATTCAGTGGCGAAAACGCCTTGAGTACTGATGCATTCCCCAGCCTCCGAATCATGCAGTCCGATGTGTTGTCCATGGTTGGGCCGTGGCTTGGTGCCGACACGGACTCCGCCGGTTTCATGACCTCAGGAGGCACGGAAAGCATCCTGATGGTCGTCAAGGCTGCCCGTGACCAGTTTGTGGCATCCGGCGGCGTGACACAACCCAATATCGTTCTGCCAACCTCTGCCCACGCGGCCTTTGAAAAGGCCTGCCACTACTTCGGCGTCGAATCCCGGCGCTGCGCCGTTGGGTCAGATTGGCGTGCCGATGTTGCCGTTATGGAGCCTGTCATCGATTCCAACACCATTCTGCTTGTTGCCTCTGCCCCGCAATACCCGCAAGGCGTCATCGATGATGTTCCAGGCATCGCCTCCCTTGCCATGAAACATGGTGTGAACTGCCACGTTGATGCGTGCATGGGTGGCGTCACGCTCGCCTACCTCGAGAGATTGGGGCACGGAATTCCGCCGTGGAATTTGAAGGTTCCAGGCGTCACCTCCATATCCGTTGACCTGCACAAGTACGGCTACACCTCGAAGGGCGCATCGGTAGTGATGTACCGCAATAAGCAGTTGCGATCTCATCAAGGATTCGTTACAGACAACTGGCTTGGCGGAATGTATGCATCCTCCGGAGTTCTGGGAACCAAATCTGGAGGTGCGATTGCGAGTGCTTGGGCGGTGCTTTGCCATCTTGGTGATGATGGATACACACAATTGACTGACCGTGCTCGACGAGCAACAGTGCAACTCGCTGAACATATTTCAGATCATGACCATCTCGTACTCCGTGGTTACCCAGATTCCACGCTGTTGAGCTTTGGCGCTGTAGACCCGTCTGCGCTCAATGTGTTTGCCGTTGCTGACGAGTTGCGAACTCGTGGTTGGTATGTTGATCGTCAGTCCCCTCCCGATTCGCTTCATTGCACCGTGAGTGCTGTTCATCGAAGCACCATTGATGCATTCATCAGTGATCTGGATTCAAGCATCAAAAAAGTGTTGGACTCTCGCATGTCTGGCAATGTCGGCACCTACGGCAACCTAGAGTGAATCCATGAGCAACGACGAGTCAAACAGCAGCAGCACCGGAGCGTTTGGCCAGCAGCAAGTAAACGACCTCTTTGCATTGCTCTCCGAATTCAATCCTGTTACTTCTGGCGCGAAGGCGGTTGAACAAGCGAAGCGAACAGTTGAATCACTCATTTCTGCGATGGAATTGTTTGTGCAATCCATGGACAACATGAATCAAGTCGCAACGCGCGTCAATCGATTACTTGATGACATTGAGGGCCCAATGCGCCAAGTGATGCCGCATGTGAATGGTGCACTTGGAGCTGTGAACAAACTCGCAGAAGTATCTGGCGCACTCAATGAAATCACCAAGCGTCTTGGACCTCTGATGGCATTCATGCCGCAGCCATCTAAGCCAAAAGAGTCAACCTCCCCAGCGACTACTGAAACGAGTTAATGACTGCGCTTACAGCGCAACATCGAATTGTGCATTTACGCGCGGAGCAGGTGCACTCGCCTTTTCCATGCGCACAATTTGACTGTCAACTTGATCTTTCACTCCAGACAACGGCAAAACATTCAGTACTCCTTGTCCGTTGCGCATCACATCAACAAGTTGATCGCCCTGACACAGCACCACCGACTGTCCGCTAATCACGATGTGCGCCGCAGCGATCTCGGTGTCAACGTGGCTTCGCAGATAATTGAACACTTCGCGAACTGATTCAAGCTTGATGCCAGCATCAAGCAGACTCTTAATTACTCGAAGCTCAAGGAGGTCCCGGTAGCTGTACACGCGACGCGAACCGCTTCCCGTTGCGTCACAACCAGATGGCCGGACCAAATTCGTTCTGGCCCAATAGTCAAGTTGACGATAGGAAATTCCGACGACTTCAGCCGCTTGGGTGCCGCTAAATCCCTGGTGCATTAGGTCAGGCTACGGGCGCTTTTGTGGATTTACTAACCCTGGAAATCCTCGGGATTAATTGAATTGATGAATTCCCTGAAATCGTCAAGAATCTCTTCTTCATCAGCATCATCGGTAGTCACTGCAGACTTTCCAACTCTGTCCATCAGATCAGACTCAACAAATACGGGAATTTCAGCACGAACCGCCAACGCAATGGCGTCCGATGGCCGCGCCGAAATGATTCGCTCAGCGCCGTCTAGCGCAATGTGGATATTGGCAAAATAGGTGTGTTCCTTCACGTCGGTAACTACGACCATTACCACTTCCCCACCCATTTCTGAGATGGTGTTGAGCATCAGGTCATGCGTCAATGGACGGTCTGGGATGACCCCACTGAGGGCAACCGATATCGAAGACGCTTCTGCTTCGCCGATGTAGATCGGAATCACCCGCCGAGCATCAGCAATTTCACGGATCAGCATGACCGGAATATTGGATGGAACTTCGACTCGAATGCCTTCAAGTTCAGCAGCAAGTCTTTTCGTCATGACGCAATCACCCTTATGCCTACGACTGACGGTTGCCACGGAAAGACCGTGCGGCAACTTCTACCAGTGTGGACCTCAATTGTTCTCCCAACTCAATCAATTGATCAAGCAACTCTTCAGCCTGAGCCTTTGAGGTTGGATTTTTGCGCATAAAAATGGGCTGAACCTTCATTTCATAGATTGACATTTCTGATTCAGCTTGACGTTTCAAAGTCTTCAAGTTGCGCACATCAATACCATATTCTGAAAACTTACGGACAATCTCCAACACTTCCCGATCTAGCGGCGAGAACATTTCCATATCGCCAACTTTGCGCGGTGTCACTATCCCAGCTGCGATAACTTCCTTTAGCAGTTTTTCGTCCATGTTGATAGCAAGCAATAGTTCGCCACGATCAATTGACAATGTGTCGTCTCGCATAGCGCGAACTTTATGAGGTGCAAGCGGCGCTGTCGACAACTTCTTCGCTGCTGCCGGATGTGATCCTTGATGCACGACGCCACGAACGCCAGTTGGATCTGTGTCGTCATAAGGTCGGACCATTCCATCGCTCGTGTCATTATCGAGCCTCGTGCGAATTACTTTCAGCGGTAAATAATTTTCTCGCTGTTCGCGCAAGATAAAGCGCAGGCGCTCTACTTCTGAATCACTGAACTTGCGATAACCCGAAGGGGTCCTCTCGGGTTCGATCAAACCCTGACTCTCCAGAAAACGAATCTTAGAAATGGTGACATCCGGAAATTCATCAAGCAATAGCCCAAGAACTTCGCCTATTGATTTGTAATTCTTCTCATCCATTGAAAAACACCATGCGGTATTTACCGATCTGCAATTCGTCACCTTGCTCAAGTGCCAATTCATCAATACGCATCTGATTGACATAGGTGCCATTGAGCGATCCGAGATCTCGAACGACATAGCGTCCGCTGTCAAATGCAACTTGTGCATGGCGACGTGAAACCGTTACGTCATCTAGACAAATGCTGCTTTCCGGATGACGCCCAATTGTTGTCAAACCATCAACCACATAGCGATTGCCACTTTGCGCTCCGGAGCGAACTACGAGCAAACCCTTCCCTGAATGCAACTCTGCACTAGACAGTGAGACATTGTCTGCATCACCAGGTGCATCCTGCAGCGGATCTACTTTTGCGAGAGTGATCGTTCGTTCCTCCGGCAGATCGAGAACTGAACCGCAAGCCGAGCAGAAACCTGATTGCGGCGGGTTGCGGTGACCGCAACTGTTGCAAAACACGTACGACATACCCCTACCGTAGCCCTTTGGCAGCCCTCCCCTTCCGAAGATTCAGGCGAACGATGGGCGCATAGGTCAAAGCGGTGTAGTACGACAGCACTACACCCGGGATTGCACACATCCAGCCCACCACACGTCCGAATTCTGCCGTGACATGCGTGCTTCCGGCGAGCAAGAGAAACGGGATCGCCATCATGAGCAAAAATGTGTACCACTTGCCATTTTTGCTAACCGGAAAACGCTCCATTCCGAGCGCCGTCGCCACCAGCATCATCGCACCGACGAGTATTTCACGAACCAAAATAGCAATGCACAACCACATGGGCACAGCGCCATCAACCATCACGCTGATCGCACTGACTACGAACAGCAAGCGATCTACAGTCGGGTCAAATACTGAACCAAAGGCCGAAACTTGATTGAACTTTCGTGCAAACCAGCCATCCACCCAATCCGTCATGCCGAGTACGCCGAGCAAGAGCGCAGCGCCTGCGCGTTCGTTTTTAGCAAACAGCAAATAGAGGAACAGCGGCAGGACGCAAAGACGGGCCAACGTGATGAAGTTAGGGATGCTCAACATGCCCGACCACATTGACGTCTGATTGTTATTCACACAGCGACAATACAAGCATTCGCGATACTGTTGACGTGATGGCTTCAGTTTTTACGAAAATCATTGCCGGTGAATTGCCAGGAACTTTTGTGTATACCGACGATGTTTGCGTCGCTTTCATGACCATTAATCCGATTGCACGTGGCCACCTGCTGGTGGTTCCGCGCGTTGAAATCGATCAATGGACTGATCTTCCCGATGACATCTCTCAACATTGCTTCGCCGTTGCCAAACGAATTGCACACGCCCAAAAAAAGGTTCTGCAATGCGAGCGTGTCGCACTCATCATCGCTGGTTTTGAGGTTCCCCACTGCCATCTGCACATCATTCCCGCCACAACAATTGCAGATGTTTCTTTCGATAACGCTGCAACACGTGTTGACTTTGACGATCTTGCCTTGATCGCTAGAAATCTCTCTGCAGAACTTTCCTAGAACAACGTTTCGGTAATTTCTGCAGTCACTGGCTCGACGTCGAGCGTTACGGGATCCAGTAGTTGTGACCCATGGTTGCGAGCATTATTCACTTCGGTTGAAACCGGGTGATAGACCACAGCTTCATCAGGGATCCCGTGCGCTAGATGCAAAGGAGCGACTATGTCCTCTGAAAGCCATTGAGCAATTCCGCCCTTAGTCAGCAAAACCGGCATCCTGTTGTGTACCTGAGATACTCGATCATTTGCTTCAGTGGTTAGCGCAACACAGGTGTTGAGTTCTCGCCCATCCACATCACGCCAGGTTGACCATAATGAAGCAACGGCAAAGTGTGATTCGTGGTCGTAATCGGAATCCTTTCCAGGGGAAAAAGCAAACGGTTGCTTCATCGGCTTGCCCATTTTCTTCATCGGCTTCCATTCGTAATAAGCATTCATCGGCATAACACATCGATGACGACTGATGAGATTTCGAAACGATGGCTTCTCAGCAACTGACTCCGATCGAGCGTTAATCAAACTTGCTGCTCGTGACACATCCTTTGCCCACGCCGGAACGAGACCCCACGACATCACATCCAGTTGAAGAGAACCGTTCACACCGCGCAATACGTACACGTCACTGGTGGGAGAAATGTTGAAGTTGAGAGACAACTCTGCACTTCTTGCAACTGCCGAGAAAGCATGTGCGATTTCTTGCGCACCTGTTTTACGAACGTACCTTCCACACATGTTTGACTATCTCAACAGGCCCGTTTGGTCCGCAAACAGCTGCACCAGTACTGGTGTCATAATCAATCCTGGAAGTAACGAGCCCAAACGAATTTTTTTGATATCGAGCAAATTCAGTCCTATTGCCATTACTGCTAAACCACCTGCCGCGAACAACTCAACGCGCATTCGGTCATTGAGTAACGAATCAAGTTGCATGCCAAACAAGGTCAAAGTTCCTTGCACCACGAAAACGCTGACTGCACTGAACAGTACCCCTACCCCATGGATCGCACCGAAAATGACACTCATGAAACCATCAAGTGTTCCTTTGATGATGTACAGCTGCGGCGTCACGCCCGATGCATCTTGTATTGCTCCAAGAATGGTCAGCGGACCAATACAAAACAGCAACGTTGCCGTTACGAACCCAGAAATGAATTGACCTGGATCTTGTCCTTTGGCGAATCGCCTGCGAATTACTTCCCCAATACCTTCAAGCCGATCTTCAATGCGGAGCAACTCACCAATGACAGCGCCAAAAACCATCCCAAGTAATGGGAACACCATGTTGTGAGTTTTTAGTAGATCATTGAGTCCAAGACCGATCGTCACCATGCCGATTACTTGCACAACGATGACGCGAACTCGATCAGGGAATTTATTGCCCATTGCAATGCCAACCGAGCCGCCAATCAACACTGTGGCAGTATTGATTAATGTTCCGAGACCAACCACACTTCCACGCTATATGACGGTGATCTTGGCGCTCTGTGCTGCAGCGTTTTACGGAATAGCGGATTACTCAGGAAGTCGCGGAGCCCGTCTTGCTCACGCTGCTTCAATCACATTCCTCGGTCAGGCAGTGGCTTTTGTATGTATTGGCCTCTTTCTGTTCATTGCCCGAACGCCTGTTATGCCTGCACAAAGTTGGATGTGGACAACCGGCGGTGGATTCGGAGGGGCCATTGCCCTGATTGCGTTTTACCACGCGATGTCAAAAGGCTCGATGACGGTCATCGCACCCATTACTGCGGTCATTGGATTGTCTGTGCCCGTTCTTGCTGGCGTCGTGCAGGGAGAACGACCGTCATCACTTGCCTGGATTGGCATTGCCAGTGCGGTTGTTGCGGTAGCACTCGTTGGCGATGTACTTGATCGCCATGACCTACCTACTTCCAAGAGCGCCATATGGATGGCCATCGCCGCTGGATTTGGTTTTGGGATGATCTTTGTCTGCATGGGCAATGCCAGTCATGAGCACGGA
>JALQWV010000137.1 GCA_023263465.1 Ilumatobacteraceae bacterium | reverse complement strand
ACTCGCGGGTTTTCGGTCATGAGATCGTCGAGACCGACGAAATCACCCATGTCGTTGCTCTCGCCCGAAAACGTGGTGTGTATGCCATCTCGAAGCACCATGCTCACTGGCCAACATGTCAGTACCCACGGTGTGTGGATGAATGGCGTTCCTCTTCCAGAAGATGCGCCAAGTATTGCCGCCGACTTGCGTGAGGCTGGGTACGCAACTGCACTCATTGGCAAAGCACATTTTGAACCACTACTTGATCCATTCTTGCGATTTACTGAAAACCGTTTAGGTGCGGAGCTCATCAATACCGACAATCCACATGACCCGCATCGTGGCTTTGATCACATGGAACTCGCAACACACGGAGCAGCAGGTCAATTGCATTATTCGCAGTGGATCCGCGCTAATCATCCGGAGATGATTGGCAACTATTACAACGTTCTGGATCGCGAACTTCAGGTAAACGCTGAGGGTGGTGGCGATACGAACGCTCCACAGATAAAGGTCAATGCAATTCCGCGCGAGTGGTATCACACCGAATGGGTTGCTCAACGCACGATCGCGTGGTTGCAATCTCTTCCCGATGATCGCGATTGGTTTTGCTGGATGAGTTTTCCTGACCCGCATCACCCATGGGATCCACCTGCATCCGAAATGCACCGCGTGAATTGGAAAGATCTCGAGTTGCCAGAGGGATACATTGCCGATGCAACAAAGCGCGAAAAAATTATTGATACAAAATTGCGTCATTGGCGTGGCTGGTACGACGGCACTTTTGTTTCCAACTACGAAGCGCCAGCGAAGTGGGTCCCTTCAACGCTGACTGCCGACCAGGTGCGAGAAGTAAACGCCTACACGCATGTAGAAAACGAACTCATTGACGAAGCCATTGGTTCGGTCATGAATGCGATCGAGTCTCGCGGTTGGGGAAACGACCTCGATGTGTTGTACACCACCGATCATGGCGAGTTTCAGGGCGATTTTGGCTTTTTATTCAAGGGCCCGTATCACGTTGATGCGCTCATGCGTCTGCCGCTCATTTGGCGACCAGCCCCAAGTTCACATATCGAACCAGCCCGAGTGAGCGCACCAGTAGGACTGGTTTCCCTTGCTGCAACATTTGCTCACATTGCTGGGCTGGAACAGCCAAGTTACGTAGAAGCACCACGGTTGCCGCACACCAATAACGACGCAAGATCGCTTGGACACGAGCGTGTACTCACCGAGTGGGACAGCGTGTTATTCGGCAAGATTGTGCACCTGCGCACGATCTGTCGAGATAACTGGGTGTGCACCGCTGCATTGCCGGGCACGATGAACGAAGCCGGCGAAGGCGAACTCTACGACCTCACGCACGACCCCCTGCAACATGTGAACTTATGGAATGATCCGAAAGCAAAAGCCATGCGTGAAAGCTTGCTTGCCGACATGTGGGACAACTTGCCGCAACAAGTCACTCCACTTCGTCACATGGACGCTCCAGTTTGACCGCGTAATTAGAACGCTGGAATTTGCTGCGTAATGCAGTGAATGCCACCACCGCCAAAGGCAAGAATTGCGCCAATGTCCAAGCCAACTACTTGCCTGTCAGGAACAAATTCGGATATCAGTGCCAGCATGTCGTCGTCTGCAGTGTGACCACACACAGGAACAATGACTGCGCCGTTTACTAAGTAGAAGTTGAGGTATGGAACTTGCACCGTTACCCCGTGCACATCAATGCGTGGAAGCACTGGAACCTCACGAATCGTTATATCAAAGGTTTCAGCAACACGACGGTTTTGAGCAAGTCGATCAAAGTCACTCACCGATTTATCATCACATCCCTGCATCACCAATGTGCGCGGCGCAGTGAAGCACGCGACGTTGTCGACATGACCGTCAGTGTCTTCGTCAAGCGATAAACCATACGGCAACCACATCACTTCTGTTGCGCCAAGTTCGTGCTTCAATGTGGCGGCAATTTGTTCGCGAGACAGGTTTGGATTGCGGTTCGGGTTCAACAAACACTGCTCGGTTGTGGCAAGCAACCCCGTTCCGTCAACAGTGATTGACCCGCCTTCTAACACCATGTCAATGTTGCGCACTTCGTGACCCATAAGTTCGGCAAACGAATGTGCAAGCGCTGCATCCTTGTCGAATGGAACAAACTTGTTTCCCCATCCGTTGAAGACCCAATTTCCGGCAAATCGCTTGTCGCCATCAAACACGTAGATAGGGCCAGTGTCACGGAACCAAGAATCATCTAAAGGAAGTTCAACTACTTCAACCGCGTCTCCACACAGCAAACGCGCGCGTTCAGCGTCTTGCGAATTGGCAATCATGGTCACTGGTTCGAACCCGGAAATGGTTTTCGCCAATGCTGCATGGGCTAATCGAGCATCACCAATATGATCGCCGTAGAGATCAAGTCGAGATGGCCAACAAATGACGGTTCGCTCATGAGGGGCGAATTCGCCTGGCATTTTCACGAAAAATCGTCTCCGAGGCTTTCTTCAACTCCACCATCGAGTGAGAGCAAAGGAGCGTAAAGCTCTGGGCGACGATCTCGGAACACTCCCCAACTGGAGCGCATTGACCGAATTTCATCGAGGTCAAACGTTGCGGTGAGCACCGTCTCTTCTTCACGATTTGCTTCAGCAACCTTTGCGCCTGTGGCATCTGCAATGAACGACGATCCATAAAACGTAATTTCCGTGTTCACCCCGACTTCACGACCAGTTCGGTTGGCAGCGATAACCGGCATCAAGTTTGCACCTGCGTGTCCTTGCATCACTCGCTGCCAATGCATCGATGAATCCCACTTCGGGTTCGGTGGCTCACTACCAATTGCTGTGGGATACAGCAACATTTCTGCACCCAACAATGCCATTGCGCGTGCACACTCTGGAAACCATTGGTCCCAACAGATACCGACGCCAATGTTTCCGAAACGCGTATTCCATACACGAAAGCCGGTGTCACCCGGACTGAAGTAGTACTTCTCGGTGTAACCAGGACCGTCTGGGATGTGGCTCTTGCGATAGATGCCCAGCATTGAACCATCGGCATCAACCATTGCCACCGTATTGAACAGCGCATTATTTGCTCGTTCGTACACACTAATTGGCAATACGACGCCAAGTTCTTTCGCAACATTCTGAAAATGAGCAACCGTTGGATGACCTTCAATGGGCAATGCTCGTGACAGCTCACTAACTAATTGGTCTTTGCAAAAGTAATGACCTTCAAACAACTCTGGAATCAAAATGACTTGAGCGCCAGATTTGGAAGCAACACGAACCAATCGTTCTGCAGTGGCAATATTGGTGGCAACATCAATTGCCATAGACATCTGAATTGCCGCGACGGTGACAGAGCGTGAAGTCATGAAGTTACCGAGAAAATGGATCAGCCAAGTGCCGATTTGATTGCTGCAAGTACTTCAGGGGCATCTGGTGCTACTTGTGGATGGAAGCGCGCAACAACATTCCCTTGACGGTCCAGTACAAACTTTTCAAAGTTCCAACGAATGTCTCCGGTGTAGCCCTCGCCATCTGCAACTTCTGTCAATGCGGCAAAAAGTCCGTGGCGCCCTTCACCATTGACCTCCACCTTTTCAGTAAGCGGAAAGGACACACCATAGGTTGCAGAGCAAAACTCAACAATTTCCTCAGCAGAGCCTGGCTCTTGTCCAAGGAATTGATTGCACGGCACTCCAATAACCGAAAAACCCTTTGCTGCAAGATCGGTTTGGAGCTGTTGCATTGCGGTGTATTGCGGTGTGAGGCCGCACTTCGAGGCCACGTTAACCAGCAACGTAACTTTTCCCTGTTGGGCCCCTAGCACGTCGCCCGAACCGGTGAGTGGATTGATCTTGTGTGAGTACATCGACATGGGGTTCCTCCAATGGGTGCGCGGGAATGCGCTCGCAATGATCGTAACGCCCAAGCTCATACCTGCTACACAAGATGCATGCCACGGAAGCAATTTGATGCGTCGTATTACAAGCGGTTTTATTCGAACACCCCAGTGCACAGCCGCAAAAAGGTGGCGCTGCTCGCCAATTCAGTGCACAACATGTGCGCATGGTGGGACGTCCCCGTTCGCTCTGTGCTCGATGTGGGTGCAGGACTTGGTTATTGGCGTGATTGGTACGCCGAGAACTATCCAAAAGTTAAGCGACTGTCAACTGATATCAGTGAACACGCCTGTGAAAAGTATGGGCACGAACAACACGACATTGGAACGTGGGCACCAACCACCAAGTTTGACCTCGTTGTCTGTCACGGGGTGTTGCAATACCTCGGAGACAAGAAAGCGGAAGCCGCAATCCGCAATCTTGCAAAAGCAACACGGCATGTTCTCTACCTTGAAGTGCCAACCAAATCTGACTTGCGTCACGTCGTGGACAAAGTGGCGACCGATTTAGACATTCACTCGCGCACTGGTGACTGGTACCGCAATCGCTTGTCGAAATACTTCGTGCAAGCAGGTGCTGGACTGTGGGTTGCTAAATCCTCAGAAGCAGTGTTGTACGAACTGGAAAGAACCAAGCAGTAACGCGAGACGCGTATCTATTTATTCTTGGAAATTGCTGCCCACACCGATGTTGTGCAGCCAGCGGCAACAAGTGCTTTCAATAAGTCACCAACCAAGAACGGTGCAACTCCCATGTTGATTGCGTTTTGCTCACCATTTGCCAGAGGCACATTCAAATACATTGACAGCCATGTTGCACCAAGTGCGTAGATGATGGTGGAACCAAGCAACATCGCTGGAAGAGACGTTGCGAAATTGCGGTCGTGCTTCTTTTCTGCCAAGTAACCAATTGCGCCAGCAGCAATCACAAATCCAACCAGGTAACCCATCGTTGCGCCGGTCCCCTTTTCCCAACCACCAGCACCACCTGAATAGAACGGAAGACCGACTAGACCAGCAAACCAATACGTCAACTGACTCAGTGCACCACGACGCATGCCAAGCACTGCGCCAGAGAGCAACACGGCAAAGGTTTGACCCGTGAGCGGGACCGGTGTAAAGCCCAGTGGAATTTCAATTTGTGCGGCAAGTGCGGTGAGCAGCGCAAAGCCAATAACCAAGATGGCATCTTGCGTGATAGCTCGACTACGGGATTCACGACGTGGAAGCAGGTCTGCGAGTACTTGCGTTGTTGGCGAAATCGTTGTGGAAGTCATGGCAGACGACATTACAGGCGAAGACAAGTAAACGAGAAACGCCTGCGTAGCATTGAGCTATGGAAAACGCGGTGCACGAGGCGTTTGCGCTAGCAGAAAGCGCAGCATCAGTCATTCGTACTGCATTTCCAGCCGAACACGAGGTGCTCGTGGTGCTTGGGTCGGGTTGGGCGGAATCGGTGCCGGCACTTGAAGCAATGTCCTCAACTCCTGTACTGACATTGGATGTTGCAGATATTCCAGGTTTCAAAAAACCAACCGCTCTCGGGCACGGTGGTGCGCTGAAGTCCATTCGCGTCGGCACCACGCCAATATTGCTGCTCACAGGCCGAACTCATCTCTATGAAGGCCGCGGAGTGCATGCGGTTGTGCATGGGATCCGCACGGCTTTCGCGCTTGGTTGCCGCACGGTATTTCTCACCAACGGTGCTGGGTGTTTGCGCCCAGATTGGAAAATGGGAACACCAGTGGTTATTCGCGATCACATTAACCTCACCGCACATTCGCCTCTTACTGGAGACAACGCGCCAGCGCCGCTTGCGGGTCGTTTTGTTGATCTAACCGATGCATATAACGAATCGTTGCGCGCACTCGTTCGCGCTGTTGAACCAGGAATTAATGAAGCAGTGTATTTAGGTCTACATGGTCCACATTTTGAAACTCCTGCAGAAATTCGTATGGCCACAACCTGGGGCGCTGAGATGGTGGGAATGTCTACCGTGCTCGAAACTATTGCCGCGCGTCACTTAAACATGAATGTGCTGGCACTATCGCTTGCAACCAACCTTGCATCGGGCCTCAGCGGCAACAAACTTTCTGGCGAGGAAGTGATTCAGGTTGGCAAAGACTCGTCAAAGAGCGTCGGAGATCTTTTACGACGTGTTCTCGTCGCTTTTGATCAACAAAAAGGAACACTCAACTTATGAGCACTGACCTGCTTGCAATAGTGAATGCTCGTGTTGTTACTGTTGACGCACAAGGAAGCATCATTGATAACGCCACCATCGTGGTTGATGAAAACGGATTGATTCGCGACATCGCTACTGGCTCAGTTGCACACACTGCGACTGCCGTGATTGATGCACGCGGCGGAATCGTGATGCCAGGTCTAGTGAACGCTCACGCGCACTTGGGCATGACACTGTTCCGTGGCCTTGGCGATGACATGAATTTGGAAGATTTTCTTGCGCGCTTGATGCCAGCAGAAATCAGCATTTTGAATCATGACGCTGTGGTTGCTGGTACCGAACTCGGAGCACTTGAATCATTGCTCGGAGGAATCACCACCACGCTTGATATGTACTACCTGCCAGATGCAGTACAAGAAGTTGCAAACCGCAGTGGCGCGCGTATCTTTTCCGCTCCAAACTTGCTGGAATCAGAAGGTCCTGAACCGCTTCCCTTTGATGCACGTATGGAATGGTCCGACAAGTGGCTTTCCGAAGCGAACGCCGAGGGTAACGATTCATTGAATTGGCTTGCCCCACACAGCACCTACCTCCTTGGCGAAGATCACCTATTGCGCATTGCGGCATTGGCTGAAAAGCATGGCGCTCATATTCATGTGCACGCAAGTGAAACCGTCGGCGAAATGAAATTAGTTGCCAACCGACACAACGGTCGCACACCAATTCAAGTGCTTGCCGACACCGACTTGTTGACTGAGGCAGTGCTTGCTCATGGAGTGCACCTCACCGACGAAGACATCGAACTCATCGCCGATCACCACGCATCGGTTACTCACTGCCCTGCCAGCAATCAAAAACTGGCTAGCGGCACGGCAAGAATTCTTGACCTACACAAAGCTGGTGTCAATGTTGCCCTTGGTACCGATGGTCCGGCTTCCGGTAACGATCTGGATTTGTGGCTGGCGATGCGCCTCGCGGCGTATGCACAGAAAAACACTTCGCACGATCCAACTGTGTTGCCGGCGCTCGATGTGTTGCGCATGGCAACAATCAATGGTGCAAAAGCACTCCATGTCGACCACCTCATTGGTTCACTCGAGGTAGGCAAGGCTGCAGACATCATCGTGCTTGATGTGGACTCCCCCTCACTAACTCCCGTGTTCGACCCTCATGTAGCAATTGTCGCTGCGGCTGGTCGAGGCGATGTGTATTCCGTTGTGGTCAACGGCAAAGTCGTCGTGGATGAAAAGCGCGCACTCACAATTGATCATGCGCTTGCCGTACAACGAGTACGCGAACTGGGTAGTCAGGTCATGGCAGCGGTTGAAGAAGTGGAACGTAGCCGACGCAAGTAATGTGGCGTTATGGCCACTCCTGAAATTGACTGGGTAGCGCTCCGCAATGCTGCCAACGAAGCTGCGACACACGCATACGTTCCCTATTCAAAATTTCGCGTCGGCGCAGCTGCACTCGTCGACGACGGACGAATCATCTCTGGTTGCAACGTGGAAAATGCGTCATACGGTCTCACGCTGTGTGCTGAGTGCGCCATGATCGGCCAACTTCACATGGGCGGTGGGGGCAGGCTCATCGCCGTCACATGTGTAGGAAATGGAACACATGTAACACCATGTGGTCGTTGCCGACAATTGCTATGGGAACACGGTGGTGCAGAACTGTTAGTCGAAGTCGAAGGAGTTCCAACACCAATGACCGTGTTGTTGCCCGCTGCATTTCCTGAACATTCCAATTTTGAAAACCCAGCTGGAGAGTGACTCGATATGGCTCCAGTTCTTACCGATGCACAACTTGCTCAGTTTCAAAACGACGGATTTGTAGTTCTTCCTAAATTCGCAAGCGAAGATGCCTGTTTGGCCTTACGCGAACGAGCGATGCAACTTGCCAAGGAACACGTTCCCTCTCCAGAACAAGCAACTATTTTTACTGCGGACTCCACAGCTAAGCACGCCGCTGATCAATACTTTCTCACCAGTGGCGACAAAATCCGTTGCTTCTTTGAGAAAGATGCATTTGATGAACACGGAAAGTTGCGTGCAGAAGCCCATTTGTGCTTGAACAAACTCGGTCACGCCATGCACGACCTTGACCCACAATTCAGCAATTTCAGTCACAACGAAAAACTTGCAGCACTGGCCAAGCAAATCGGAATGCAAGATCCAAAGTTGTTGCAAAGCATGTACATCTTCAAACAGCCGCGCATCGGCGGCGAAGTGAACTGCCACACCGACCACACCTTTTTATGGACTGAACCACAATCAGTTGTAGGTTTTTGGTTTGCCATTGACGATGCCACCACTGAAAACGGTTGCATGTGGGCACTCCCTGGCGGACACAAGATTCCCGTAAAGTCACGGTCGCGAGTGAACGCTGACCGCACTGCCAGTTACATGGAAGTCTTCGACGAAACTCCGTACCCAACCGAAGGTCTCGTACCTCTTGAGGCGGAACGTGGAACTTTGGTGTTATTGAACGGCACTCTTCCCCATTTAAGTGGACCAAACACCAGCGACAAACCTCGCCACGCATACACCATTCACGCCATTGATAGTCACGCCAATTACCCGGCAGACAACTGGCTGCAGCGTCCAAACCTAGTGATGGCCGGATTTAACGACTAGTTCGTTATTTGACGAGCAATTCGGCAATTTGTAATGCATTTAATGCTGCGCCTTTGCGCAAATTGTCACTTGAAATGAATAGCACCAACCCCTTATTGCCATCCACCGAAGAGTCTTGGCGTATACGCCCCACATAACTGGGGTCTTGTCCTGCTG
>JALQWV010000133.1 GCA_023263465.1 Ilumatobacteraceae bacterium | reverse complement strand
GCCGTGAGCTCGGAAGACAATTTTGTCAGTTCGTCAATTTCAGCGGCAATGTCACGAAGCACAGCCTGTTTCGTTGCTTGGTCCAAGCTGTCGCGCTGTAGCAACTCGGCATTTGCGCGCAAAGAAGTTAGAGGTGTGCGCAATTCATGACTTGCATCTTGCACCAACTGCTTTTGCTGTTCGCTGCTGTATTGCAGTGCCTCAAGCATGGTGTTGAAGCTGGTTGCTAGTTGTTCAATTTCGTGATCGCCATGAATATCCAGTTTTGTTGACAAATTTTGCGTACGTGCAATGTCCTTAGCAGCATCGGCCAATTGTCGAATAGGTCGAGCGGTGCGACGAGCAACCCACCAACCAGCAAGGCCAGCGAACACAATGCCAATTGGCCCAAGTGCAAACTGCCAATCGCGCACTGCATTTTGTGCACGCTGAAGGTCATTGATGTCTTTGGCTAATTGCAGCGCTCCACCGCCTGTTAGTGGAACGGTGAGCATTCGATATTTGTCGCCGTTGATTGTGACTGTGGATCTGAAAACTCTGCCAGTTGGATCATTCGCGATTTGCAAAGTCTTATTGGTAACAGGAAGCTCAACTTCACCAAGTGCTAACACCACAGTGCCAGTGGTATCTACAACTTGGGTCACCGTGTCAAATCGCATTGGCAACAGCGCTTCGTTTAACGGATTGCGTTGCCTACCAATGTTTGGACGCTGACTTTCACGGCGCAGCGAATCGGCAATCATGACGACTCGATCGTCTAGCGACTTATCAACTTGACGAACGAGTTGGCTAGAAAAGGTTGAGTAAATACCAACACTCAATACCCCAACTACAACGAGGACAATTGCACTGGTGATGATCATCAGGCGAGTGCGAATGCTCATGGTCTCCTCATGACATAGCCAACCCCACGGACTGTGTGAAGGATCCTTTCTTCACCACTATCGTCAAGTTTTCGGCGCAGGTACCCGATGTAGACATCGAGCGATTTGGAATTTGTCTCAAAGTTGTAGCCCCAAATATGTTCGTACAAATACTCGCGAGATAAGACAATGCCCTGTTGTTCCAACAATATATGCAATAAATCAAATTCGGTTTTTGTTAACTCGAGCGTTTTCCCACCACGTTTTACTTCTCGCTTGTTGACATCCATGGAAAGATCTCCCATAGTCATGACTGCAGTAGCAGTAGGTGATTCGTATCGGCGAAGTAGTGCACGAACACGTGCCAACAATTCATCAACTGCGAAAGGTTTAACGAGATAGTCGTCTGCTCCTGCATCAAGTCCTGCAACGCGATCACCCACTTCATGGCGAGCAGTAAGTAGCAGCACGGGAGTGCGGTTGCCGCGGTGGCGAAGCTCTCGAGTAACGGTGAGACCGTCTGCGAATGGCATCATCACATCCATCACCACTGCGTGTGGCTTTAAGGATTCAATGCGATCAAGCGCTGCATTGCCATCGTTGGCAGTCTTGACGTGATAACCCTCAAGTTCGAGAACTCGCTCCACTGCGTTTCGCACAGAAGGGTCGTCTTCTGCAACCAACACCAAAAATTCAGCGTTGGCAGCAGACCTCATGACTCAAACGGTATCTGCCGGAAAACCCTTGTACAGACAGGCTTAGGTGACTTCTTGATCATTTCTTACTTTGCTTTGTTCTAATCCTTACTCAGCAATTGCAAGATATCGCCACGCAAGGAATCCCCCGAGCGTGAGTGCGAAAGGAACACTGATGAATAAGAAAAAGATACGGCTTTTTGGAGGTGCGGCAGTTGTTGGGGTGTTAGCCCTTTCGGCTGCGACCGGCGTTGGTTCGGCAAGCGCAAAATCGATGCTGTCAAAAGTTGGTATTGCTAAACCAGCACATGATGGCCGTGGTCCGGTGAAGAGTTTGGCCAATGTTGCAACGGTGTTGAAGTTGACTGAGGCGGAGTTGAAGGCACAGTTGGATAGCGGTAAGTCGTTGGCTGATGTTGCTAAGGCTCAGAGTGTCGACGTGTCTGCAGTTATCGAGGTAATTGTTACTGATGTGAAGGCTCATATTGCAGACGAGGTTGCTTCTGGTGAAATCACTCAGGCGCAGGCTGATGCGAAGCTGGCTGAAGTGACGACTCGTGTAACGGAGATGGTGAACTCAGTTCGTCCTGCAGGAATGGGCGAAGGGAAGCATGGCGGCAGAGGAGGCCGAGGCGGTCATGATCAATACGGAATGGAAAACAACAACGCCTAAAGCCTCTGATAGGCGCTGAACAGCGACCGGTGTCGATCTCCCCGACGACACCGGTCGTTTTGTATTTCGGCTCACACCACTACGTGTCTTGAATATGAATCGTGACGTCTGCATTTAAGGTGAATGCATGCACCGACCATCCAAAAATCAGCAGTGGAATAGTTTGAGATTTTGAAACTGTCACGGTGATGTACGGATCGTTGCGAGTTGTAGAAACCGTCACCTCAGAGGTTCCTGTTTCCGTTTCTACGGCATGTCGAATTGCCTCCGCGTTATCTGGCTCAATTGATGCGGCATATGCGCCTGCATACGCACCATGCCACAGTGCAAGTTGGTCGGCAATAACTCGTGCCGCAAGAAAAAGTGAGGCTATGGCAAGAACGACAAAGGGAAGGACCAATGCAAATTCAACAACAGCTTGACCATGTTCGGTTTGTGTTGGTTTAGCCAAACGACTGAGCACGCCCCATGATGTTGTCGAACACTTGGTTGAACATGTCGCCGATACGGCTAGCGCCCTCTCCGTTTGTTGCCCATGCGATGACCAGTAGTGCGATGACTGCCGCGGCTAGTAGCACCAATGCGTATTCCGTAGTCGCTTGACCAGATTCGTGTGATTGCTTATTCATAACTACATGTGTGCACCAAGCCCATTGAGTGAACCTGCAAAAAGAGGTAAAACTCCCAGCAGAACGAAGGACGGAAGTACGCAAACAACCAGTGGAATTGCCATGCGAACCGGAAGTTGTCTGGCGATGGCTTCCATTTCTTGTCTGCGCTGTTGCCGGGTTACCACGCTCAGGCGCTCAAGAAATGGGCCAACAGCAATGCCATCTCGCTCGCTTGCTAACAGTGCTTCGCACAGGGAAAATGCTTGGCTTCCAATAGTGGAAGACAGTTGTCGTACAACATCGTGGAACCGTGAGCCATACGAAAGTAATTGACTGCAATGATGAAACACTGAGCGACTTGGCTCGTCGAGATACAGATGTAATTGCTGTAACGCCTGTGGGGTGGTCATGCCAGACAGCAGCAATACCGAAAGCATGTCTACTGCGTCGGTGAGTTGTGTTGATCGTAAGGCAGTGTTCACACGCTTGAGATGGGACTGACGGATTCGGTACATGGCAAGTGCTATACCAACTAGCCAAACAAATGTCATGTGCTGTTGCGCGCAATTCGTGTTATCCACTTTCTACCAGCAATGTTGAAGAGCAAACCTAAAGCGATGCAGAGTAAACCAAGTGGTGATGATAGAAGAAAGGTCCGAGCATGTGATTGTTGTGTGACAACCCACGCAAAGACAACGAGTGGAATCCACGACAACACCTCAGTAGACAGACGAATCTGAGCGGTCTGTGCGTCGCGCTCGTGAGCAACATGTTCTCGTTCGCGCATTATCGATGCACTTCTTTCCAATGTGTTGACAATGCCATAGCCACCGTTACTGGCAACCGACAGTGTTCGTGCTGCTAACGCAACATCTGCAGTCCAATTCTGTGGCGATGTGTCGGCGATGGCGGCTGCAAGTGAGTGACCGCGAATGCATCGCACCGCAATTGGTTCGGTCCACCACGTATGGCTTGAATAGCGTTCGGCGGTGTTGACGAATGCCAACGTGAGCGAGTATCCACTGTGTACTTCGCGCGCGATTGCGTCGAGGAAGTCCGCAACAGAAATCTGCTCCTGCTGTTTTGGTGAAGTCGCATGATATGGAGTCTCGCTAAGACGGGAAAGCACCCATTGTCGAGTCCACCACTTTGACAATGCGGAGTTAGTTACGAGCCACATTGCGACGCCACAACATCCTGCGCCGAAAACCACTAGTACAGCATCAATGAATTGGCTCATTGAACTCTTGCTCTACGCCGCGAAGCCAACGCAACTTCGCTTCCGTTAAAGAGATGTCGCACTTGGCCAGAAAACGGTGTCGGAATTTCAACTATCTCACTGATGTATCTTCGACCAGATGAGTTGCGTGAAACATGCACCACGACGTCAATTGCCGAACCAATATGATCGCGAATTGTCTCGCGTTTCCATTGATGGCAGTGCTGGAGTATGAGCGATTCAATGCGCTGTAATGCCTGTTGTGCGGTATGGGCATGACAGGTGGACAATGAGCCTGCGTGTCCTGTGTTCAACGCCGACAACATGTCCACGACTTCGGCACCTCGAATTTCGCCAATGATGATGCGGTCGGGGCGAAGACGAAGAGCAGTGCGCACTAGGTCAGTCATAGTCACACCCGGCAGGCCTTCAGGTGTACTGGGGCGTGTTTCAAGTTGTACAGCATTTGGTAACGCGATAGATAGTTCGCGTACATCTTCAATAGTGACGATTCGCTCGCTTGGTTGCATGTGCGAACACAACACATTCAGTAAGGAAGTTTTTCCACTTCCCGCTTTGCCAGACACCACAATGTTGCAGCGATCGCGCACTAACTGAACCACGAGGTTGGCTACTGGTTCATCTGCGAAATGATTGAGAGCGAGCACATGTTGAGTAAATCGTCGAATGCTGGCGCACATTCCGTGTGGACTTACTGGTGGAATGACTGCGCACAACCGGGAACCATCGCGCAATCGTGCGTCAACAATTGGAGAGCTTCGGTCTAGGCGTTTGCCAAGTGGAAGCAAAATGCGCTCCACGATGGCGTGTAGTTCGCCGGGACGAAGTTCGCCGACGTAGTGCATTCCAGTGTGGTCTTCGAGAAATACCGAGGTTTCATTATTCACCATGACTTCGGTGATATGTGGAGAAGCAAAATGCGAAGCTAGTGGACCAAGTTCGTCATGCAACATGTGCGAGATGTTGAGACAGCACGGTTGGGATGCGACTGGCAAGCAATCCCGCATCCACACACCGAGCAATGGTTGGGTCAAGTGGAAGCTCGGCCAATACTGGTGCACCAACTACTGACTCCACGTCACGTTTGCCAAGCGATCGGCCAGGTTCGTTAATGAGCACAATGCCATGGGGCTTCGTGGAGAGGTGAGCTGCTTTGCGCAGTGCGAGGTAGCACGGGCGAATGACGAGTAGCGATGTGGTGGCGTTGTGGATGAGCTGAGGAATATGCCCGCTTCCGGCATCAACCACGGTGAGTTCGTTTGAGGAGTCGATTTCGGCCGCAAGTGTGTTGCAGTGTTCTGTGGTGAGGTCGTGAAACATAAGCGGACCATCACCACGTGGTACCAGTGATACTCGTGCAGTTACTGGAATTTGCAGCGACTGAAGAGGCGTATGTTGTTGCTTCTGCAACCAGTTAGACACACCTTCGCCCGATGGTTCGGCAACACCAAGTGCCGATGGAATGTCGCCCGCCAAATCGACTATGCGCACTGTTGCCGAATTTCGTTGTGCACATGTGAGTGCAAGCGCCGCACTCACCACTGTGGTCCCACTGCCACCTTTTAATGACCAACAAACAATCACATGTCTCCCTTCGGCCCGCAGATGTCGGGCGTACGCGAGGATGTGTGCGCTAGTTACGCAGTTGGACTGCCAATTCTGCAGCAACGCGAGCGTTATTTTCAGCGAGTGACAAGTTGGCAACCACGCTGGTTCCAGAAGTTGCCGCGGCAATAGCGCCAAGTACATGCGGAGTTACTGCTGGTCCAACAATTCCGGCTTGTGCAGTGGCCGCAAGTGACTCTTCAATGATGTTGTCGATGGTGTTTTTGTCGAGCGAGTCAGCGAGTGGAACAGGAACGCACGCAAGAATTCCACCAGTGCGGCCTAACGCACGATGCGCGTGTGTGTAACTGGCAAGTTGTTGCACGGTGTCGACACGTGCAGGAATTGGCAAGCCACTGGAGTGCACTGTGAAGGCAGGGAATTCATCGCATGCCAAACCAACAACTGGAACACCGAGTGTTTCTAAGTATTCAAGTGTGCGT
>JALQWV010000001.1 GCA_023263465.1 Ilumatobacteraceae bacterium | reverse complement strand
TCCAGCTGGAACCGGGATGGAAACAAGACCACGTGCTGGCAGCACAATTGACTCCAGGCCAGCAATTGGAACTTCACCTGCCGGACCAATTTGAGAAACGACCACTGTTCCATCAATTGGTGTTGCATTCAATACCACTATCGAATCATCAATTCCACTCGAGACACCGCTTGGGGCAATCCACACCGTTGAAGTAGCGCCCATTGGAGCACCCAATACAACTGAAGTGCCAACCGTGTTTCCCACTCGCCGATTAATGACCTGCTCCACCACAACGCCTATTGCTTCTTCGCCAGGTTCACTTATTGATGAAACAATAATTCCGTACCGACCATTCGGGACACCTGGCAACGACCCAGTATCCAACAATGTGACTCTTCCTGCTGGTGCAGTGATACTTGCAGGTTCAATTTGAGCGTCTGGACTTGCACCAATTACAAACATCACGCTCAAGATCGCATCGTTTTGAGTTGGATTCAGGATCACTAATTGCTCTGAGTTCCCTTCCAATTTCTCACCGTCGGCAAACCACCATTCAGAACTCACTCCACTTGCACCTAGCGCCATGGTGTACCCCAAGCGCCCGTCACCCAAATAGTGCTGCGAGCGACCGACAACTAACTTCCCCGAAGTTGCATGAACCTCAACCGCAACTACGGGCTCATTGCGCGCACCCTCATCGGCCATGTTTAATGCGATTACTGATCGTGGAGGAATAACGAAGCCATGTAGACGACTGGGCTCACGAGTTGATTCTTTCGTAACAAAGGAGACGTCTACAACAGTTGAATCACTGTACGGATTAGTGAGAACAATGTGATTCAAACTGTCGGCGCCAGTGAACCCATCAGCGAAGTACCAATCTGTTGCAGGTTCATTCGCGCACAGTGCAACAGAGTTTCCCGCAGGGTGATTGATGAACTGCTCGGCTGTCCCCACCCCTCCAAGAATTTCCACAATTGTGCTAATAAACGACGCTTCAAAACCCTCCTTCACGTTTACTGTTGCTTGCGAACGCGCAGCAACAGTCACCGCAGTAACAATTGGGGAAACGCCAACTCCAAGTCGTGTGATCGTGGCATTAAAGTCTGTGTCGGAAGGGTTCGAGATCACAATGGATCCCGATATTGTCCCGTCGTTGCCAGGCACACCTGGACAAAACCAGCTCGTAGAAATGCGCTGATCTAACGACACAACCGGCATCACAGGCACAAGAGCCAATTCAGATTCGACGACGACTTCGTCTCGCTGATTTGTCACCACCATTACACCAACCATCAACAGCGCCAGGACGAAGACCGCTAACTGGCGAATGCTTAAATGCGTGCGGTTCTGCACGCTCGCGAAACGCTGGTTTTCGTTCATTGATCTGCACCTGCGGTAAAAGAAAGTGCAGGCAAACCCTGGTCGCCAACAACGGTCACTTCACGATTTCCGGCTTGCAGAAAACGTCGCTTGATTCTGCCAACGTCAAAAGCTGCAAGCATCACCAACAACCACAGCAGAGTTTGAATCACCATATACGCGTACTGCGAAATTGGGGTGCGGTAGTGCAACTTCACTATTCCACCATCACTCACGTCAAATGCCGTTGTGCCGCCAAAAGCAATTCGAGGTTCGACTTCCGTTCCGGCACCTTCAAGACGGAGTCGTTCACTAAATGGAACCGCGAGATGCACTGTTGTATTACCAACTTCAGTTGCAACGCTTGCTATGTCGTCAACTCTTGCGATCGGCATTGCTGATTGCAGTTCAGATGACAACAGCACTTCATCGCCTGCTTGCTTGCTCAACGTCGAGGAATTCTCATCCAGCACCGACAGCGAAGGAAGCCATGCCATGTTTTCATAAATTACGAGATCACTCGCAAGGTACACACGTCGAAAATCAAGTTGTGTAGAAAGTGATGCGAGCAGACCCTCTGGCAGCGGCAGAGGTCTATCTACAGTTGACTCACCACCGTCAATTTTCGGCACCACCACATACCGCACGGCAAGCGGTGCCAAAAGTCGACCACCGCGCACAGTCTCACGTCCGATAACTGCGCGAAGAGCATTTTCTACGTTGCTGTTCAGTTCATCTGGCTTTGACCAGCGGTCCCGCATGGTCAATTCACCATCATCAGCAACAGCAAAAGCGACAGTGTCAGTTACACGCATCGACGAGATTGGAAGCACTTCTCTTCGCCCAACATACACAACGTTGTAATCGCCTTCTGCTGGGTTCGCTTGCATCTGCGTGTACAAATCTGCCACCACCGAATGTGACTGATTCCATGAGCCGCCAACGGCCATAGAAATTGCAGGCAGTGACCCAACCAACGATGCAACCACTGCACCCGTCACTACTGGCTTCCACCATCTGTATGCCGATGTCAGCTCGTCATCAAAAACAAAACTCGCTAATGCTCCTGCTCCAAGCGCAAGTCCACAAGCAACGACTGCCAAGAGTTGACCAAAGCTCGGCGCGGCAATATTGAGCACATCAGCGTCAATGAAGATAATCAACATTCCTGTAAAGACCACGAGAGAAAGTGAGCGCGTTGCCCAGACGAACGTATGTGCGCGAGTCACAACAACGCTGACAAAAACTGGAATATAGAGGCCGAATGCAATGACTCCGAATCGCAGAACGCCGCCATCGAACCTCGCAAGTTGAGCGAGACCTACTTGTTGAATAGATGCAGCCTGGCTTCCAACGAAATGGTCCATCCACTGTGAATTCGCAAATTGACTGACCCAAGGTGCGTTCAGTACCAAGGCACCGACAATTAACGCAAGCACAACACGCCCGACAGCAACGGCTTGTCGCATGCTTACGCGAGCAATGAGTCCGCCAATCACCCACATGACCGCAACCCAAGTAACAATTGCCAAGAAAGTTGGAACAAAGGCAAATACCACTGCAGTAAACAGCACTGCGGTTGCAAGCAGTTGAGTTTGTTTTGCTCCACTTAATCCCGACTCAGCTCGTACGAACAGTCGCAACAACCACGGAAGCGACGCGTACACGAGTACATCACTCAAGCGACCCTTGCTCAGCGCAACGTACGGAAGAGGTACCGCGACATACATTGCCATACCAATGACGCGTGCGCGAAGCGAAAAATACCCTGCTGGGACTTTCCACATGCCAATTGCACCGACGAATACTGATCCAATGATGAGAGCAGTCTGCAAGGCTCCGATTTGACCGAAGGAGGCGGCTCCCGCAATTGCCATGAGAATATAACCACTTGAGTTTGATCCGGCAGAACCAAATCCCCCTTGCGTCCAGCCACTCACAAACGAAGAGACCAACGCACGAGGAGACTCAGTTGCGGACCGCATCGGCAAGAACTCACCGACACGAGCAACACCATGCCAAATAAAATCTCTACTGCCTACAAGTACAAAAGCCGTGACAGCGATGAACACATTGGTTACAAAACGCTGATGGCTCACTGCATTCTTACGATCTTTCTGGGCTAGCGAAGCCTGCTGAATTCGCTTGCTACGACGACGCACAAAAGAAGAAAATCTCGCACTTCCTGAAACTTGCAAATCGTGGATCTCACCAGCTGAAACACGACGCAATGGACGCACTTCGGATCTACGACGAATGATGTATGGCACATCAATGACCACTGCAAGAGATGCGCGAAGTGACGCAAGAGCAGCAGTGAATCCTCCACCAAAAATCCCTGCAATAACTTGGACTGCCGAGGCAACCAACATCTGCGAGATGACAAAGGGAAGTTGTAAGGCACCCGAAAGCGAAACCACCGTGCGAACACGATTGCGTGCTTGAGTAGATGTGCGCGCCAAGTTGATGGCTCGACTATCGATACTGTTTTTGTGGCGTGCCTTTGCTGAAGGCACGATCAGTACTCGTGCTCCACTCAGATGGGCACGCCAACAGAGATCTAGGTCTTCTCCGAAAAAATGAATGTGACGACTAAAACCACCGAGTTCCCTGAACAAGTCTGATCGAATGAGTAAGCATGCAGACGACAGCGCGAAGACGTCACGCACGCTGTCGTGTTGCTCTTGATCTTTCTCGTGTTCTCCGATCTCCTGCTCAACTTCACCAATGCGGTCAACATTGAGTCCGACACTCTGCAAAATCGTTGGGTCGTCCCACTCCACCAGCTTTGGGCCAACAAGCCCAGCATTAGAGCGATACGTCTCTTCAATGAGGCGTTCAATTGCATCTGGTTCCAAAGCCACGTCATCGTGTAATAAGCAAAAAAAGCCACCATCCCCGTCGACAAGTCGGGCAACCTCATTGGACACCAAGCCAAAGCCTGGATTGCCTTCGATCTGACGGACCACGGCTTGAGGCAGAACAGAATGAATGAGCTCCGTTAGATCGACCTCGACTCCATCACCGACCTGCTCATTGCCGCCGACCACGAAAAACAGGGTTTGCAACTGCGGGTACGTTTGGGCGGCAAGCGCTCGAAGCGACTCCTCGAACCAGGGGCCGGGCCGATAGACCACCATGCTGGCCACAACTGGCGGAGCGACCAAAGCCCTGCTCGGGAACCGCGCATCTTCGGCTAAACGGTCGGTATTCATCACGGCCCTTTCAGGCTAGTTGGCTGTCGTAGAGACCCCATTTCATAACATCCTCGATACTGCTTGCAATAGTTAGCACAATGGGCTACCCTAGCTAGCACTCGGTTCTCATACCCCGCAAGCAAAGGAACACCCATGAAAATTCCGAACATCAAGTTGCCAACTTTCCCAAGTCTTGATCTCACCAAACTTGACGCCCAAAAGGTACTTAGTCAACTTCCACGCATCCCAACCGACCGCGCAAAAGAAATGGCAAAAGACGCCGCTTACACCACGGTAGGTCTTGGTGTGCTTGCCTTTCAGAAAACTCAAGTACGTCGCCAAGAAGTCATCGCGGAAGTCAAAGCAAAACTGCCAGTAGTTGCCGAAGAAGCAGTCACTCAAGCAACTTCAGCTATCACTAACCTACGAAGGCTTGTCTCCAACAGAAAACCAACCGCCGAACAGCACAGCTAGTTCAAAAATTGCCCTCCCTGAGGGCACCGCTTCAGTTGGCATCGGACTGTTCATCGCCGGTGTATCGGCATATGTGTTTTTCAAAATTGGCCAGCAAGCACTTGGACAGGATGGTTTCAAGCCGATTGTTGCAATGTGGTTCATCGCTTTTGCGTTGATTCCTGGATTTTTCCTTCCCATCGAACAAGAAGTTGGTCGGGCGTTATCACACCGACGCGCTATCGGCGAAGGTGGTTTGCCAATCGTTAAGCGCGTTCTGCAAATTACGGTCATCATGATTGTTGCATTGTGCATTGCTGTCATTGCGCTTTCATCGCAGATCAATAGCAACTTGTTCGACGGTCACGAAGCGGTCACCTGGTGTCTGCTTCTTTCGCTTGCAACGTATGCACCTATGCACCTAGCTCGAGGAATTTGCTCGGGTAACGCACGGTTCGGTTCATACAGCCTCATCATTGGTCTTGACGGCGCAATTCGTGTATTGAGTTGTGCGGCATTGTGGATTGCTGGAGTAACCAACATTGGCGCATATGCGTTAACCATTGCGCTTTCACCTGTGGTTGGCGTTCTGATCGCTGGCTTTACCGGAAAATTGAATACCGAACCAGGCCCAGAGGCGACCTGGGCAGAAGTAACGCCAAACTTAGGCTGGTTACTCCTCGGTTCACTCTTTGCAGCAGCGCTCGTGAACGCCGGACCAATCACCGTTGACCTTCTTGGCCACGATGCACCTCCTGAACTAGTTACACGATTTGGTAACGCGGTGATTTTTGCTCGCATTCCATTGTTTCTCTTTCAAGCCGTTCAAGCGGCACTCTTGCCGCGCCTCGCCAGGCTCGCCGCGCAGCGAAGACTTTCTGAGTTCAATCGCGGATTGAAGCAACTCCTGATTCTGGTTGTGTCAGTGGGAATACTGGGAACTTTTGGTGCATTCATCATTGGTCCATGGGTGCTTCAACTCGTCTACGACGGCGGAATTGATCGACGAACGATGTCCTTGCTCACTTTAGCGAGCTCGCTGTACATGCTTGCACTTGCCATTGCCCAGGCTGTTATTGCTCTACGCGGTCATGCTCGAGTCGCAATTGGATGGTGTGCAGGGTTCATATCTTTTGCAGTTGTTGCTTGGCTGTCGAGCAACGATCTCTATCTCAGAGTGGAGCTTGCCCTCGTTTCCAGCTCGCTTGTGTCACTCGCAATCTTTGTCATTTCGTTGAAGCAAAAAATGAGTGGGGACACTTTGTTTGACGACGCATCGATAATTGATGCTTTTGCCGAGCGACCGCTCGAATAGTTACTTATTGAGGCGGCGAGCTTCGTACTTGAGGTCGTGTTCAACCATCATCGCGACGAGTTGCTCGAAGTTGACTTCAGGCTGCCATCCCAGTTTGGCCTTTGCCTTCGCTGGGTCGCCGATGAGCAGATCGACCTCTGCGGGACGCAGGAACTTTGGGTCATGGCGCACATAGGGCTTCCAGTCACCCAGTCCCGCTTTGTCAAAAGCCAAGGTCAAGAATTCTTCAACCGAATGGCTCTCCCCAGTAGCAATGACGTAGTCATCTGGTTCGTTCTGTTGCAACATCAACCACATAGCCTTCACATAATCACCTGCATAGCCCCAGTCACGCTTTGCATCGGTGTTGCCTAGCCTCAACTCTTGGTCTACACCGAGTTTGATGCGCGCGGCCGTATTGGTGATTTTGCGGGTTACGAAC
>JALQWV010000114.1 GCA_023263465.1 Ilumatobacteraceae bacterium | reverse complement strand
TGGCATTGGCCAATTTGGGTATTGCTCATAACGATCTTCAATCGCAACCATTTGGTCACACTTGCGGCATTCGTCTTGTCAATGGTGTTGGGATGGGTGCAATTTCAATGGATAGAGCGTCCAATCCGTGATGGGTTTCGTCTACCACGAGTGAGCTTTGGTCGATTAGTTGCGGGATTCGTCGTCATTGCGTTGCTCGTCTACGGGTCAATGTCTGTCATTACTCCGGCGATTGGGAAGTATGTAGCTGGCCGGGAACCCGAAGAAATTTCAACGCACATTATTGAGAAACCATGTGAAGGGGAGGAGTTTGTCATCGACATGGCGCGCTCCTGTGAGTATGCGGTTGAAGGCAACTCAGGAACTGCGGTATTAGTTGGTGACTCAATGGCGCGATCGTTAAGTGATGGTTTTGTAGCAGCTGCAAATGCAGAAGCACTAAACGCATTTGTTTTTTCTCTGCCCGGATGCTCGTTCTTGGCTTTTGACTCTCCGTTTTCGCCAACTCTCGAATGTATTGGTTGGCGGCAAAATGTATTTGCAGCGCTGTCTCAGATACAACCAAAGCTAGTGATGATTGCAAATATGAACACATTGTATACGCACTTACCACTTGCAGACTTCACTCTGGAAAAAACCCGAGATGCTTGGGGATATGAATTAACAAGAACATTTGATGCCCTTGCTCCACTGCAAGCGAAAGTGATGCTGGTGCAACCTCCACCATCATTTGAATACGATCTGCGTTACGACATTTCGTTGCTTAGAAAGAACGGAGTTCAAGAAGACCGCAAAGCAGTCATTGCTCGGCGAGCACCAATAAATGAAGTTGAAGTGAAAACAGCAAGCTTGTACCCATTTGTTGCACCGGTTCTGAACTTCGATGATCTGTTTTGTAATGCCGAGACGTGTACTCAGAAGATTGGTAAGCAATTTATGCTTGAAGACGCAGATCATTTGTCGGTGGAAGGAAGCATGCTTGCAGCCCCATTGGTGCAAAACGCGATTGCTTTAGCACTTGCTACATAATGTTTTGTTTCCAGCCGCGTTCAGATATTTCCTGGCGATCAGCGTCTAGAGCATGGCCTTCGTCACGCAACACTCCTGGTGTTTTTGATAACGCCGCGATGAGGCCTTGCATTGGAGTGTTTCCTACTACTTGAATCATGTTGCGTGCCGCATAATGCGGATCAGCAGCAATGTCGGACATATCGAACACAGGCCCAACCGCAGCCTCAGCCTCCTCAAATATTGCGACCACTTCGTCACGAGTGCGTGTGGAGCACCACGCTCCCATCAATTCCTGCAACAATTCACGATGCTCCATGCGCCCAGCAAACGTGGTGAAACGCGTGTCGGTATCTAAGCCGAGAATCTTCATGACGCGTGCTGCAACGGTGTCGCTTGATGCCGACACTCCAACCCACTTACCATCAACGCATTGATACACGCCACGTGGGACGGTGTACGGAAGACCAGAGCCAAGTCGTGGCTGTAACTCGCCCGTCAGTTTGTACAAAGAAATGACAGGGCCCATCATTTGGAAAATGGTGGTCAGTAAATTCACATCAACTTCTTGTCCAACACCAGAGTGCAGAGCGACCATCGCAGCAAACGCTGCGGTAATGCCGGTGACTTCATCGGTCAATGCAATTGCAGGTAATAGTGGTGGTCCATCTGGTTCGCCACTCACTGCAGCGAGGCCGGCCATTGATTCTGCAATTGAAGCAAACCCAGGACGTTTTGCATACGGTCCGTCTTGCCCGAAACCAGACACGCGAACGATGACAAGTTTTGGGTTGCGAGCTATCAGCGCATCAGGGTGCAAGTTAAGACGCTCAAGCGTTCCTGGGCGAAAGTTTTCAACCAACACGTTTGCATTGTCAAGCAGGCGCAAAAACAGTTCACGATCGTCGGCATCTTTCAGGTCGAGTGCAATATTGCGCTTATTGCGGTTGACCAATTTCCACCATAGGCCACTGCCATCGCGCGGGTCACGCCATGCCATGCCACGCAACGAGTCGCCGGTGTCTGGTCGTTCAATCTTGATCACATCTGCGCCGAAGTCGGCTAGGTAGCGAGCGCAGTTTGGCCCGGCAAGCACCGTAGAAATATCGAGTACTCGAATGTCGGAAAGTGGCCCGCTCATTGGCAGTTGTCGCGAAAACTAAAAGCCCGGTCGTGTGCGTCGGGTGACTGCAGAGTCATTCCACCACCGACCGCTAAATCGCCACGAGGTGTGTGCAGGTTCGCGCGCAATTGATGGTCCAGCTTTAGGCCATAACGCTTCGATTGCAGCAGCGATTGCAGTTGCTTCTTCGGTGGTTGGGTTAGGCGTGATGCTGTGTTGCATTGCAGTCCTATAGCGGCATGTTGCCGTGCTTGCGGCGTGGCAACTCTTCGCGCTTTGACTTCAGCATGTCGAGTCCGGCAATCAACTTGACGCGAGTCTCTGCCGGGTCAATCACGTCGTCAACATATCCACGCTCAGCTGCTGCATACGGGTTCGAATATTTTTCGGTGTATTCGGTAACAAGTTCAGCGCGTCGAGCAACAGGGTCTGCTGCTTGTTGTAATTCGCGACGGTACACAATTTCAACAGCGCCCTGCGGGCCCATAACGGCAAGTTCTGCAGTTGGCCATGCGTATGCAAGGTCGGCACCAATTGATTTTGAGTTCATCACCACGTACGCGCCGCCGTACGCCTTACGCGTAATGACCTGAATACGTGGCACGGTGCTTTCACAGTATGCGTACAGCAGTTTTGCACCGTGGCGAATAATGCCGCCGTATTCTTGGTCCACTCCAGGAAGGAAGCCAGGTACGTCTACGAAC
>JALQWV010000056.1 GCA_023263465.1 Ilumatobacteraceae bacterium | reverse complement strand
GAAAGATGTCAGTGTGATGAGCCCTTCGTCCCCACTCGGCTCAGCCCTGCTTGGCGCTAAAGAAGGCGACATGGTTTCGTACGAAGCGCCAAATGGAACACTCAGAGTAAAAGTGTTATCCACAAAGTCTCAGAAATAGTTCGGAGATCATGGCGCTTCCCCCCGGCCGCTTAATAGATATTCCAGATCGCGGTCAAACATTCATTCGCGAAGTAGAAGGCCCAGTCAATGCGCCAACTCTGATGTTGTTGCACGGATGGACTGCAACTGCCGACCTGAATTGGTTTACCTGTTTTGAAGAACTTGGCAAACATTTCCACGTTGTTGCACTTGATCACCGCGGACATGGTCAAGGAATCAGATCGCGCAGTTCATTTCGACTTGAAGATTGCGCAGACGATGTTGTTGCGCTGGCAGACACACTCGGCATCAACACATTCATTCCAGTTGGATATTCAATGGGTGGCACCATTGCTCAACTCATTTGGAGGCAACATGAGCACCGCGTCAATGGTCTTGTGTTGTGCAGCACGGCGCCAATTTTTGCGAAATCGCGCGAAGAGCGACTCGGATTTCTTGGACTCACTGGTCTTGCAGCCATTGCTCGATTCACGCCGACCCAAACAGTGGACTGGATCACCGAACAGGTGTACTTACAGCGCAAAGCAGAAGGATTAGACCAGTGGGCACTCGAAGAAATGGCGGGTCATGACTGGCGACAAATTCTTGAAGCCGGCAAAGAGATCGGAAGTTTCAATTCATTGAAGTGGTTGCCAGAAGTTGACGTTCCAACTTCCGTAGTAATCACTACACAAGACCAAGTTATTCCTCCCGAGCGCCAGCAGAGACTGTTGGACTTACTCAAAGATGTCGATGTGCATTTGGTCGACGGTGGTCATAACGCGATTTACGCTGAACACCGAACCTACGTGCCAAAACTTGTTGCAGCCTGCAACAGTGTTTACCAACGCACGCTAAAAAGTTAAGCGACAATCGTTTCTAGATCAAGCCCAATATCAAGCACTATTGCAGAGTGCGTAAGCGCACCAACTGAAATGTAATTCACTCCAGTTGCAGCGACACTTTGCGCGTTTTCCAGAGTTAGCCCACCACTTGCTTCTAGAACAACTGCAACACCTGTTGAAGCAAGATGCTGTGCTGCAATAGCAACGGCTTCGCGCAGAACGTCTGGTTTCATGTTGTCGAGCAACACCAAGTCGGCTCCTGCAGCAAGTGCTGTACGCAATTGATCAATAGTGTCCACTTCAATCTCAAGGGCGATTGACGGTGCTGCAGCGCGAACTGCAGCAAATGCTTCAGCTACTCCACCAGCGGCCACGATGTGGTTGTCTTTCACCAAAGCAGCATCCGAAAGTGACATTCGGTGGTTTACTCCACCACCACAACGCACCGCGTATTTTTCAAGCGCGCGCATACCTGGGGTGGTTTTGCGCGTGTCGCGCACCTTTGCATGTGTTGAAGCTATGGCATCAGCCCATTGGCTTGTTGCAGTTGCGACTCCCGATAGATGTCCGAGCAAATTCAGCGCGGTGCGCTCAGCCGTCAGCAGCCCACGGGTTGGTCCCTCAACGCTGGCAATTCGAGTTCCAGCTTCAACGCGCGCTCCGTCTGCAACCAACTGTGTGAACACCACGTTTTCTGCACCACACACCATCTCAAACACTGCTCCTGCAATTGACAGGCCAGCGATGCAACCTGTCTGCCGCGACGCAAACACCCCAGCACTTCTCTGCTTTGCCGGCACAGTTGCATTTGTGGTGATGTCAGGACCGTTTTGCAAGTCTTCGTCTAGCGCAACCGAAATCAGTCGACGCACAGCATCATTATCTAAACCTGCTGCGCTGATGCGCTGAGCAGTCTCATCGGAGAGCTTGTGGTGCATCATGATTACGCCTCGTTTGGAATTCCACTAATCGACAACGATCCATTGCGTAAAGAAACTGCAAGGTGTCGAACCCAAATTTCACGTTGCTCTGCCGTGTCTGTGCGACGGTGACAGCCACGACTCTCCGTGCGCGCAAGCGCGCTCGCAGCAACGGCCGTTGCAACCGTCAAAATATTGGTTGCTTCAAAATTGCGTCGCGAGGGAACCATGCTCGCATCTACCTTCTCTGCCGCTACTGCTAACGCATCAAGAGCATGCTGCAACCCTTCTGGGCGACGAAGCACGCCAATGTGTTTGCTCATCAGCGTTCGTACATGAGTGCGCAGCGAATCATCAAGCAATCCTGCAGGTATCGAATCAACAGTCTCTTCCGGCTCTACGCGCTCAGGCATTTTCCACGCCAGGTTTCGACCTACTCGTGTTCCCACCACCAAGCTTTCCGTGAGTGAGTTTGATGCCAAACGGTTAGCTCCATGCACACCTGTGTACGCCACTTCACCGACTGCATACAGTCCATCAACTTCGGTAATGCCATCGAGGTTCGAATCAATTCCGCCGCAGGTGTAGTGCGCCGCAGGTGCAACAGGAATTCGCTGTGTCAGCGGGTCTATGCCAGCAGCGCGACAAGCCTTGGTAATAAATGGAAAGCGATCTTCAAAATTCTCAATGCCGGTGGCGTCCAAATATACGTGATCATCAACGCCTGCTGGTGCTTGAGCCATGCGAGCACTAATCGCAGATGCAACCACATCTCGTGGCGCAAGGTCTTCTTGCGGGTGTGCACCCTGCATAATGCGCTCGCCAGCAGCGTCAAAAAGAATTGCGCCTTCACCGCGAACTGCTTCGCTGATCAGCATCTGTTGCTGAGTTGAACTTGCTGAGTGCCACAACACGGTTGGATGAAACTGCACAAACTCCAGGTCTCGCAACGTAAGTCCAGCACGTAATGCAAGCGCATGACCATCACCAGTAACAGCCGGAGGGTTTGATGTGCTTGCAAACACTTGTCCGTACCCACCAGTTGCAATAACTACTGCCGGCGCTTTGACCAATCCAACGCTTTCAACATTTCCTTGTGCATCAAGTTTGGCAATTCGTACGCCGGCAATTCGGCGACGGCCTCCAGATGACTTACCAAACACCAAGTCCAGAGCAAATGCGTGGTCCATTACTTCAACGCCTGCGTTGATTGCATTCATGTCAAGCGTGCGCTGCACTTCAGCGCCAGATTGATCACCACCGGCATGCACAATCCGCGAACGCGAGTGGCCACCTTCGCGTGTAAGTGCACGCAAGCCGTCACTGCCCGGATCAAATGCAGCACCCAACTTTTCCAAATACTGAATTGCAGTTGGAGCATCGCGCACCAACGAAGTAACTGCCGCTTCATCGCACAGTCCTGCGCCAGCTTCAAGCGTGTCGCGCACATGTTCTCTAAAGGTGTCGGCAGGGTCAAGAACCGCTGCCAATCCGCCTTGTGCCCACGCAGTGCTTCCGGCATCAAGTGTGTCTTTCGTAATGATCAACACGTCGCGCACAGGTCGAGCCGCTAACGCTGCTGCAAGCCCCGCAGCACCAGAGCCAAGCACAGCAACATCAACTTCACGAGTCCAGGAAACCGCTGGAGCAGCAAGTTGAGTTGGCAAATTCACAGGTATCTGTTGAACGCGCGAACCAGTCGGCACTGTGATTATTCCTTCGTACGCGAGGGTGTGCCAATTGCAATCATGCGCTCCACCGAAGCACGTGCTTTGTCTGCAATGTCACGAGGAACATCAACCACATCGGTACCGTCCCGCAAGGAACGAAGCAACTTCTCTGGAGTAATCATTTTCATGTACTTGCACACCGCTGCACGATTCACCGGTTCAAAAATGACCAACGGGTTCGCTTTGCGCAACTGATGGAGCATTCCAGTTTCGGTTGCAACCAGCACCTTTTTAGCCTGTGATTTTTGCGCTGCGGTAATCATTCCCGAGGTGGAAAGAATGTGCGTGCGCTCTACTGGCACAGCTCCACTTGAAGCCAAATACATTGCCGACGTTGCGCACCCACACTCTGGGTGAATGAACAGTTCTGCTTCTGGTTCGGCAGCAACCATGTTCTTCAAATCTTGTCCATTAATTCCTGCGTGCACATGGCACTCACCCATCCAAATATGCATGTTGGTGCGACTGGTTTCTCGTTGAGCATGAGCGCCAAGAAACTGATCTGGGCAGAACAAAATTTCTTGATCAAGTGGAATCGATTGCACCACTTCAACAGCGTTCGACGATGTGCAACAAATATCGGTTTCTGCTTTTACTGCTGCAGTGGTGTTCACGTAACTCACTACTGCTGCACCCGGGTGCTCAGCCTTCCACGCACGAAGTTGATCGGCATTGATGGTGTCGGCAAGCGAACATCCGGCAGCGGCATCGGGAATGATCACCGTTTTGTCGTAGCTCAAAATCTTTGCAGTCTCTGCCATGAAGTGCACCCCGCAAAAAATGATGGTGCTGGCATCTACTTGCGCTGCAATACGAGAGAGCGCCAACGAGTCGCCAACATGGTGCGCAATTTCCTGAATCTCTGGAACCTGATAGTTGTGAGCAAGAATTACTGCATCACGCTCTTTGGCCAGCGCACGAACTTCTTCGGCCCATGCAGACTTCGGGCCGTAGTCAACGCTGTTGGCGATGCTTGAACTCACACATTCAAGTTATCGGCTACTCCTGCATTGCCGAATCTGTAGGGTTTTGAGCAACATTCACTGGGCAATCGAACCACATGTTGGTCACTGCATCGGCCAGGCTTCCGCGCGCTGCCCCTGCATCGGTCACCACATCATTCGGGGCATCAGCAAACCGCAAAACGGACCCAACTCCACAGTCGCCCACCACCACAACTAAGCGAACTCGCCTGCGCTCTGGATGCTGACTGGGAGGAGTCGACAATTCTTCATCCTCTTCGTCGTCATCACGAATTGGGGCTGCCCACCCACACGTCAGCACTACCGCTGCGTCAAACATGCGCACAATGGCACTCGTTTGAGCTTCAAGCAATTCATATACATCACCATGCTCGGCAAGAAAGGTGATTCGTAATGCTCCGTCTTCGTTTCGCGCGGCAGCTTGTTCATCCACAATGCTGATGCCATACAGGCGTGCCCGCGATAGATCGAAACCATCGAGCGAAAGGTGCAGGCTGTGCTCAACGCATGTGGCAAGTGTGACTGGACTAATGGCGTGTTGTTTCATGCTCCGATGTGTGGAGTGGAACCCTTTTGCGGACGCACTATTGAGCCAATTCAGGCATTTCACGGCAGAATGGAGGCATGGCCAATTCAAACGGCAAGCCCCTCACGCTTCCTCAAAAAGTCTGGGACCGCCACGTGGTGCAAAGTTCACCCGGCGAACCAGACCTGTTGTACATCGATCTCCACCTCGTTCACGAAGTGACGAGCCCACAGGCATTTGACGGTTTACGTATGAACGGTCGCACCGTGCGTCGCCCCGATCTCACGGTGGCAACCGAGGATCACAACGTTCCAACCGAGAACATTCACTTACCAATCGCCGACGAAATTTCGTCAAAGCAAATTGAAGTGTTGCGTGCCAACGCGAAAGAATTCGGTGTCACGTTGTACCCAATGGGTCATGCCAAGCAAGGCATTGTGCATGTCATTGGGCCAGAACAAGGTCGCACACTTCCCGGCATGACCATTGTGTGCGGCGACAGCCACACGGCAACACATGGTGCATTCGGCGCACTCGCATTCGGAATTGGCACGAGCGAAGTTGAACACGTTCTTGCTACTCAGACCCTTCCTCAATCGCGCCCGAAGTGGATGAGCGTCACTGTTGACGGAACTCTTGCTCCAGGTGTCACTGCTAAAGACATCATCCTTGCGGTCATTGCAAAAATTGGCACGGGCGGCGGCATCGGTCATGTCATTGAATATCGCGGTTCAGCAATTCGCGCAATGTCAATGGAAGGTCGCATGACCATCTGCAATATGTCCATTGAAGCTGGAGCACGTGCAGGTCTTGTTGCCCCAGATGACGTGACCTTTGAATATTTGAAGGGACGCGAGCATGCACCAACTGGCGCAGAGTGGGACGCAGCAGTTGCCGATTGGAAAACATTGCGCACCGACGACGGCGCTGTTTGGGATACCGAAGTAGTGATTGATGCTTCATCGCTGACACCATTCGTTACATGGGGAACCAACCCTGCACAAGGAATTGGCATTGATGGAAAAATTCCAAACCCTGCCGATTACGCAGACCCAACTGCACGCAACACCGTTGAACGCGCGCTCGAATACATGGGCCTCACGGCTGGCACACCAATTCGCGACGTAACAGTAGACACCGTGTTTATTGGTTCTTGCACCAACAGTCGCATTGAAGACTTGCGCGCAGCAGCAGCCGTGGTCAAGGGTCGCACCGTTTCGGTAAAGCGCGTCATGGTGGTACCAGGTAGTCACCAAGTGAAGAAACAAGCCGAAGCAGAAGGACTCGACAAAATCTTCATTGCAGCAGGAATTGACTGGCGTGAACCTGGTTGCTCCATGTGTTTGGCCATGAACCCTGACAAGCTTGCTCCCGGTGAGCGCGCAGCGAGCACCAGCAACCGCAACTTTGAAGGTCGCCAAGGCCGTGGTGGTCGCACCCACCTCGTTTCGCCAGAAGTTGCCGCTGCAACCGCAGTTGCTGGCCACTTCGCTACCCCCGGAGACTTGGCATGAAAGCCGTCAGCATCATTACTGGTCGCGGAGTTCCACTGAAGCGCTCCGACGTCGACACCGACCAAATCATTCCAGCCGAATGGTTGAAGCGTGTTGAACGCACCGGTTTCGAAAAAGGTTTGTTCTCCACGTGGCGCGATGATCGCAACTTTGTCCTCAACGACGAGCGTTACGCAGGCGCATCTGTCTTGGTTGCCGGCCCAAGTTTTGGTGTTGGTTCATCACGTGAGCACGCAGTGTGGGCAATTCTGCAAGGTGGATTCAATGCGGTTATTGCACCAAGTTTCTCCGACATCTTCCGCAACAACTGCACCAAGAACGGACTCGTCCCTGTTGTGTTGTCGGAGCCAACGGTCAATCGCATTTGGGATGTACTCGAATCCGATCCAACTGCTGAAATTACGATCGACATCCAGCGCCTGACCGTTGAAATTCCAAGCGCCGGAATTACGGAGAAGTTTGACATGGACGCTTCAACGCAAGACCGCTTCATTCGCGGCCTTGATGATGTAGGCATCACCATGACAAAGGGCGACGCAATCTCGAGTTTCGAGACGTCCCGCCCCGCCTGGCTGAACCAGCGCTAGAAGTCGCTTTCAAGCACCACTACGCCAAGATGTAGCGACCGAATCAGCCGCTGATCGCTGGTCAGTAGAGGCAAGCCAAGCTTTCTGGCAAGGAGCACATAAAGCGAATCTTGAATTGTGAGATTGTCTTTGAGGTTCCACGCGTGCGGAATATTGGGTAACGACCTCTCAACAAACAGTGGCATCTCCAGCACTCGATGTAGCGCCGTAGATGCGACATCAGATGTGAGCAGTTTCCTCACATACAAATTTCGAAGACCAGCAGCTGCTTCAACATGAAAATGATCTGGAACCCACCACGGACTAAAGCGACTTAAAACATTAAATAGGTTTTTACCGAAATCGGTTTCACAAACTATTTCAATTGCACTTGATGCGTCGAGCACCAGTCCCGTCACGAATTGTTATCAATTCGATCTTTGAGAATTGCGTCCCTGGCCGTCAATGAATTGGTGTTCCAAACTGATTCCGCTCGAATCCTATTTAGCCAGGTCAAACGAGCGGATTCGTAATTTTCAACAAATTGAGGCACTAATTCAACTTGTCTTTTGTCTGATGTGCCCATATCGACGAATATATCAATTCCTGTCATGCCTTCTATGTGGATAATTAAAGCCAAATGTGGAATAAAACTTCCTAATTAATCGGTAAGAAACGTAAACAAGTCGCGCAGTCGCGCGTCGTTGGAAAACACTTCAATTGGTGCTTGCGGTTCAAGTCGTAGGCCTCGTTGAATAATGCGACACGTGGTGTGCTGGTTGTATTCGGCAAGCGTTACTGCCCAACCGTCACGTCCAGCACGCGCGGTGCGACCTGAGCGGTGTAAATACGTTTTGACATCTAGTGGCGGCACATAGTGAATCACTACTGCAACATCGTCAATGTCAATTCCGCGGGCTGCAACATCGGTAGCCACAAGAATTTTCAATTCGTTCTTTTCAAACTTGCTCAATGCTTTTTCACGTGCGTTCTGTGGCATGTCACCATGCAGTGCTGATGCTTTTGCGCCAAGCTTCTGCAACGCTTCGGCAACTTTGTCGCACACGCGCTTTGTGTCGCAAAACACCACGGTTTGTCCATGAGCTGCAGCGATGTTGGCGATCACGCGATCTTTGTCCATGTGGTGGATTGCCAGAAACAAATGGCGCATTGTTCCAACCGTGTCCGTTGGTGAATCAATTGACACCTCTTTTGGATGTTTCATGTAGCGCTTCACCAAGTTGCCAACTTGGCCATCAAGTGTTGCCGAGAACAACATGGTTTGATGCTCGCCTGTCACGTGGCGCATAATCCATTCCACCTGCGGCATAAATCCTTCGTCTGCCATGCGGTCCGCTTCGTCGATTGCAACAACTTGAATCGCACTCAGGTCACACTCGTTTGACTTCATGAGGTCAATGAGTCGCAATGGCGTTGCAACGATGATTTCGACACCATGCTCAATATCAACGACCTGTTTGTGTCTGTCAGCGCCACCATAAACAGCAAGCACGCGAATGCCACACTGCTTGCCAATTGGCCCAAGCACTTCAGCAACCTGCAGCGCCAACTCGCGAGTTGGCACCAAAACCAGGGCGTGCGGCTTTCCAGAGGCTGCCGGCACAGAAATTTTTGACATCATCGGCACACCAAATGCCAGCGTCTTGCCCGAGCCCGTGCGAGCACGACCACACACATCGTGGCCAGCGAGTGCCACGGGGATCGCTTCAGTTTGAATGGCGAACGGACCAGCAAATCCCGCTGCTGCAAGCCCTGCGTCAATGTTGGCAGGCACTCCTAGGTCGGCAAATCCCGTTGGCGTGGTCACCGTGGTTACCGGCTTGGAGTCAGGTCGAGGCGTCGTCACGAGTGCTGTCACGCTACCAACCATCGCCGAGCCCCAAAGAGATAGTCGGAAATAGTATGCAGCGCCGTCAAAAACTTATAAAGTCAAAATTCTGTATTTAACGAACCTAAGGAGGTGCTCATGCCAATCGACAATTTCAAGTCCGAGGAATCATTCCTGGAGAATCGCCACACCAGTATCGAGCCAACCTTCACGGGTCGCAAAGGAATTGCATACGACTGGCAACAGTTGCTCATTCCTTCAGAAACAGTGTTTGAAGCAACGCTGCAAACTTTGTTGAGCGCAATCGATGCAGGCGACCAGATGTCGCCAACTGCGTCGAAGTGAACGCACCAGCTCCCGTAACATTCCAACATCCAAAGCGCACCTTGGTGCTTGGTTGTGGATCTGTTGCGCAGTGTGCGATTCCATTGATGATTCGCGATCTCAAATTTGACCCAAAAACGATCAACATTGTCGATTTCCGCGACAACCGTCATCGTGTTGCCGACGTGTTGGCCATGGGCGTTGGATACGAGCAAGATCGCGTCACTCGCGACAACCTTGATTCGTTCCTCAGTGCACGCGTGGGTAACGGCGACATTCTGTTGGACCTTGCGTGGAACATTGATGGCCCAACCATTATTGAATGGTGTCGCGATCATGGCGTTCGCTACCTCAACACTTCAGTGGAGTTGTGGGATCCCTATCACGACATGCAGACCACTACTCCTCAAGATCGCACCCTGTATGTGCGCCACCAGCACATGCGCAAGATGATTGAACGCTGGGGCACAAACAACGGACCATCGGCAGTGGTTGAGCACGGCGCAAACCCTGGAATGGTCAGCCACTTGGTGAAACAGTCCCTTGTCGACATCACCACGGCATTGTTGAACGATGGCAAAGCAGGAAGTCGCGCAGCAGCGATGCAGGCAGCACTTGAAGCC
>JALQWV010000125.1 GCA_023263465.1 Ilumatobacteraceae bacterium | reverse complement strand
ACCACTCTTCCAAATAGGAAATGGCATCGAGGTCGAGGTGGTTGGTTGGCTCGTCCAGTATGAGTGCGTCCCATTCATTCACGAGCAGCTGAGCAAGCGCAACACGTTTTTGTTGACCACCAGAAAGTTCGTCAGTCTGTGCATTAAGTAGTCCCGACATACCCAACTTGTCGAGCATTGCCTCGCCGCGCCAGTCTTCACCAACTGCATCTCGAACAGTTCCAGAAGGAAGTACAGGTTGCTGAGCAAGGAAGCCAATTCGCGAGCCGCGTCCCCGGTGCACTACACCGCTATCGGGAGAGTACTCACCGCTGAGTATGCGAAGCAGTGTGCTTTTGCCGCAGCCATTGAGGCCAACGATGCCTACACGATCGCCTTCAGAAAGGGTGAGGGAGATATCGGTGAATAGTGGACGATTAGGTCGGGATGCCGAAAGTTTTTGGGCATCAATCACGATCACGAGATGAAATACTACGGCGAGCGATGTACCGTCACTCTATGCCTAAGTTTCTTCTCGCTTTATTGGTGGTTCCTGTTGTTGGTGCATGTGGATCTGCAACTCCAGTTGAAGTCACTGCTACAGGGAAAACAGTTGAGATATCAATCACGAACTTTGTTTTCACCGTTCCTGAAGGTGTCATGCAAGGTGACCTCATTCAGCTGAAAAACAATGATGAGGTTGCGCACAATTTCATGCCACTTGACGATTCATTCAGCATTGATGTGGCCGCTGGTCAAACCGCTGAATTGCCGCTATTGGCAACTGGAACATATGAATTCCACTGCCACATTCACCCAAACATGATGGGCACCTTGACCATTAATTAGGCAGATTGGCTACCATTTACTCATGTCTACAACCCAACTTCGTGAGTCTCTGAAGCAACGAGCATGTGAGTCAATTGACAAACTGAAAAATGATCTTGTCGGAATTAGTCACGAAATTCATGCTCACCCAGAAGAAAACTACGAAGAGCATTTCGCTCATAAGCGTCTGACTGATGCCATAGGCGACAATAAATTGGACGTCACGCGTAAGGCGTACGACATTGATACAGCATTTGATGTTGCAGTCGGTTCAAAGGGAACTACGGTTGCCGTGTTGTGCGAATATGACGCCCTTCCAGGAATTGGACATGCGTGCGGACACAACATCATTGCCGCGGCAGGTCTTGGCGCGGGTCTTGCACTTGCCGGTTTGGCCGAAGAAGCGGGCGGGCGTTTGCGCTTGATGGGTACGCCAGCCGAAGAGGGTGGCGGTGGAAAAATTGAGATGGCACGCAAAGGCGCCTTCACTGGAGTGGATGCAGCCATGATGATTCACCCTGCAGACCGTGAACTTGCGCGAATGAATGCCATTGCGATTCAACACTGCTTGGCGAAATACACAGGTGAGGCAGCGCATGCTGCAGTTTCACCACACCTTGGTAAGAACGCACTTGATGCAGCGGTGCTTGGCTACATGAATGTTGCAGCACTTCGTCAGCACATTATGCCAACCGAACGTATTCACGGAATTTTCTTGAAGGGTGGAGAAAAGCCAAACATCGTTCCGCGCGAAGCGGAAATGGATTGGTACGTTCGTTCGAACACCATTGAAACTATGCAGCCATTGAAGCAACGAGTTGCAAGCTGTTTGCATGGCGGTGCGCAAGCTGCTGGATGCCATGTCGAATTGGAATGGCAGCCGAACCCATATGCCGACATTGTTGACAATATTCCATTGCTTGCTGCTTATGTCGAGAACTCCGCGCAGTTTGGTCGTATGTTGACAACTGAATACATGGCGGGAACAGGTGGCGGTTCCACCGATATGGGCAATATCAGTTACCTCACGCCTTCAATTCACCCGATGATTGCTGTTGCACCACAAGGTGTGTCATTGCACACGCCAGAGTTTGCAGACTACGCAACAAATGATGATGCAACACGCGCAATCTTGGACGGCGCAAAGATTATGGCAATGACCGCTATTGACCTATGGACCAACGATGCGTTGGTTGCCGAAATGCGCGAAGCATTCGGTGATGGCTTTGTTCCGGAAGGCGTGCTTTAGTCGCGAGTAAGCGGTTTAGCCAAGCGCAAGCTTGTAAGTTTCTC
>JALQWV010000029.1 GCA_023263465.1 Ilumatobacteraceae bacterium | reverse complement strand
TGCCCATGCGCGCAATAAGTCCATCAATGCTGCAAAGTTTTCTAGTCGCTCAGGAATATCAGTGAAACGTGGGTCATTCAACAACTGCGGTTGTTCCATTGCTGCGACAAAATAGTCAAACGTTCCACGTTCTGCAGGATGACCGCTGACCACTACTTGCGAACCGTCGGCAACCGTGAGCACAGGGTAATCGGCAGGTTGAAACGAACGAATGGATCCTGGTGGCACCTGCTTATCCCACAATTGATCATGTGCATGTTCGTTTACATACAACATAGTTTCAGCCATTGAGATGTCAATGTATTGACCAACACCTGTGTGCTCGCGCTGATACAACGCAGCAAGAATTGCCGATGCTGCTTCAAGTGCGGTGTATACATCGCCGTGACTATGCGGATCGTTTGCATGTTCGCGCCTCTGTGCATCGCCTTGATGTTTGGTGATTCCAGTTTCCGCGTTTACTACCGGCGCGTACGCGCGACGGCCTTGCCACGGGCCAGTTGCTCCGTAACCGCTTATTGACGCAACGATAAGTTGACTGTTTGCCTCCATCATGCGTTCAGTGCTGAGACCAAGCCGACTCATGACACCGGGACGAAAATTTTCCACCACAACATCGCAAAACGGAATGAGTCGCATGATGAGAGTTGACGCTTCAGGCTTAGACAAGTCGAGAGAGATGTTTTGCTTGCCAATGTTTTGCTGAATGAAATAGCTTGATAACGAATTCACTCGTGGTTGAGCAAAGCGCGTCAAGTCGCCTTCTGGTGGCTCAACTTTGATGACTTCGGCACCCAAGTCGGACAGCATGCGCGTGGCATGTGGGCCCGAGAGTACGCGGGTGAAATCAAGTACACGAACGCCCTCAAGGGGGCGTTTGCCTCCTGTTTGCTGGGTATTTGTGCCTCTAGTCAAGGGTGACGCCGAGGGTTCGCAACGCAAGCGAGGAGTACACCGCCATACCGGTGATCATGGCATCTTCTTCAAACATCACGCGGTTTGAGTGGTTCGGTGCAGCGGTGCGGAAGTCTTTGTTGTGTGGTGTTCCGCCAAGGAACACCATTGCACCGGGTTTCTTTTCCAATACATAACTGAAATCTTCAGCACCCATTACTGCGTGTGGCATTCGCAGTGCCGCATCGCTGCCCACAATTGCTTCTGCAACATCAAGTGCAAAATCTGCAGATGGACCATCGTTCACGGTTACCGGGTAACCAAGTTCAACTACAACGGTTGCTTCCATGTCGTGTGCTGCAGCAATACCTTCTGCAACACGCTTGATACCATCGTGCACTTTCTTGCGTGTTGATGCGCTCATTGCGCGAATTGTTCCTTCAACTCGGGCAACTTCGGGAATTACGTTAGTTGCAGTTCCTGCAATCAACTTGGTAATGGTGATAACTGCTGGATCCCAAATTTCCACTCGTCGAGTAATAAATGCTTGTAGAGCAGTAACAATTTCGCAAGCAACTGGAACAGGGTCAAGTGTTCGGAATGGCTCAGATGCGTGACCGCCCTTACCTTTCACTTCAATGCGCAACACATCGCTTGATGCCATGATGGGCCCGCTCTTGGTGCCAATGAAACCAGCAGGCAAAGAGGATGTGATGTGCAGCGCATATGCGGCTGTGAGTGGTGATTCGCTGCCATCACGATTCGGACCAACATCGAGGATTCCTTCATCCAACATGTACTCAGCGCCGCCATACCCTTCCTCGCCGGGTTGAAACATGAACAACACTCGACCAGGAAGCGTTGCTTTGCGTTCGCTCAACATCTTTGCTGCTCCAGCGAGCATGGCAACATGCGTGTCGTGACCGCATGCGTGCATCACATTGTCTACTTTTGACGCGAAATCAAGTCCGGTGTCTTCAGGCATGGGGAGTGCATCCATATCGCCTCGCAACATCACGGTTGGGCCTGGCTTGTCGCCAGTCAACATTGCTGCAATACCACTTGTCGTTTTGTGCAGAGTGATGTCAAGTGGAAGTCCATCAAGTGCTTCTAAAACGCGTTCGCGGGTCTTTGGAAGATCAAGACCAATTTCTGGCCATACGTGCAGGTCGCGGCGAATGGAACGCGCGTATTCGAGCATTCCTGCTGCTTGCTGTTGCACGCCAGTTGCGTTGCCGTGGCGTTCATTTGCGGGCTGTGAAAGTGGAGTTGTAGCCATAGGGCAATGGTACGCAACTACGGCGAATTGTTTACGATGGTTGCATGCTGACCGTGGAATTCACCATTGAACCATTCATCGAAGGTGCACCGGGGGCTCATGTGACGGCAGCAGTTGCCGCGGTAGAAAAACGTGGCCTCATTGTTGAATTTGGCCCGTTTGGGTCTTCGTTCTCGGTGCCTAAATCGGAATTGCCCGAAGCCATAGCTGACTTGATGCGTGCTGCATATGCAAACGGGGCAACGTTTGTCAGTGTTGATGTTGGGTCCATCGAGGACTCACACCCGTGACGGTCCCACACGATCATCCCGTGGTTGTTGCCGCGAAGCCGCTCATTGATGCTGTTGGGGCATCACTGATTGCTCGCGAAAACATCACCGCCGGGGATATCGAGTTGCAGTGGGAGGGCGCTGTTATTGCTGGAATCAGGTTGCCACCACTTCACGGTGCTCTTGATCGAATTATTGAGGTCGTTGAGCGAGAACTAGGCAACAAGTTGTCAGATCTTTCACGTAACGACAAGCAAAAAGCAATCCGTATGCTCGACGAACAGGGCGCATTCATTCTGCGTCGCGCAGTTGAAGATGTTGCAGACGCAATGAAAGTGTCGCGCATCACGGTGTACAACTACTTGAATGCGTTGCATCGATAACCATGTTTGATGTTGTGGCATTTGATGCCGATGACACGCTGTGGTTTAGCGAAGACTCATTTCGTAAGTACGAAACTGAATTCGTCAAAATACTCACGCCGTACGTTTCTGTGGGGGTTGACATCAAGGCAGCGCTTATTGCCACAGAACGTAAAAACATTGACGCCTATGGCTACGGTGTGAAATCGTTTGGACTTTCCTCTATAGAAGCGGCGATCACACTGACAAATGGTCAAATACCTGCGTTTGAGTTGCAAACGATTTTGCACGGAGTTCGCGAGCATCTCACCGAGCCGGTCCGAGTGTTTGATGGAGTCGCTGAAGTTCTTGCCAAAGTCAGTTCACAATTTCGCACCATTTTGATCACGAAGGGTGATCTTGCTCACCAAACACGAAAAGTTGAGACCAGTGGCTTAAGCCACCATTTTGAACATGTTGAAATCGTGCTGGAAAAAGATCCAGCAACCTATGCACATGTTTTGAAGAGCCTCGACATCAACCCGGAGCGTTTTTGCATGGTGGGCAATTCGATGAAGAGTGACATTCTTCCGGTGCTTGCAATTGGAGGATTCGGTGTCTACGTGCCGTACGAAATTCTTTGGGAACTTGATCACGCCGAACACCCAACAGCAAACACCGATCGGTATGTAGAACTGGAATCGCTCAGCCTGGTGCCAGAGTGGTTGGCAGAACAGCGCAAATAGGCTGTAATTACAGTTTTCTGAGGTGTACTTCGGTCACGCGGTGATCAGCGCCTTTTTGCATCACTAATGATGCTCGTGAACGAGTTGGCGCAATGTTTTCCCGCAAGTTCTTACCATTGATTTCTCTCCAAATTCCCCGAGCCACTGCTTCAGCTTCATCGTCGCTGAGTGCAGCAAAGTTATTGAAGAAGCTCTCTGGGTTTTGGAACACGGTTTGTCGTAATGCAAAGAATCGTTCGACGTACCAGTTCTCTACATCTTGCTCGTTTGCATCAATGTAGATAGAAAAGTCGAAGTAGTCGCTCACGAATTCTGCTGAGTCGGTTCCTACTTGCAATACGTTCAATCCTTCAACAATCAAAATGTCGGGACGATTGATGACAACGCTGTCGCCTTGAACAATGTCGTACACCACGTGGCTGTACACGGGGGCAGCAACATCGCTGGATCCGGCTTTCACTTCGCGCAAAAACTGAACTAATCGCTTGGTGTCATAGCTTTCAGGGAAGCCCTTGCGGTTCATAATTCCGCGCTCATTCAGCACGGCATTGGGGTGAAGGAACCCATCTGTGGTAATCAGTTCGACTCGTGGGTGCTCAGGCCAACGGGTGAGCAGAGCCTGCAAAATACGAGCAGAAGTGCTTTTTCCTACTGCAACACTTCCCGCAATGCCAATGACATACGGCATCTTTGGCGCGATGGCGCCCAAGAATGTTGCCGAAACTCGGTGCAGATTTTGCGTGGCGCTGACGTACAAGTTCAATAGGCGAGTGAGTGGCAAGTACACAGCGACCACTTCTTCAAGATCAATGCGGTCGTTAATTCCACGAAGAGCTTCAAGATCTCGTTCGTGCAGTGTGAGAGGTGTTTGTGCACGTAACTCTGCCCATTCGTGGCGATCAAATCTTAAATATCGGTCTACGTCAATGGCATCAATCATGTGTGAGTTACCTCGCGATTATTACCGATTCCAGGGTGCAAACGGAGAAGCAGCACCTTTGCCGCCAGTCAAAACATCAACACCGGTTTCGGTTACCAACACAGTGTGCTCAAACTGGGCGGTTCGTTTGCCATCTGCAGTTACTGCTGTCCAGTCGTCTTTCCACATGCGGTGCTGATAAGTGCCAAGAGAAATCATGGGTTCAATGGTGAACGTCATGCCTGGGCGCATGATGGTGTTGTTGCTCTTGTCGTAGTAGTGCAGGACCTGAATATCGGTGTGGAATTGCTCGCCAATTCCGTGACCGATAAATGCACGGATGACACCCATTTGGTCTTGCTTTGCTCGTGTTTCGATGGCTTTACCAATGTCGCTCAGAGGGCGACCTGGCACAACGGCTTCAATTCCACGCCAAATGCATTCTTCAGTAATGGAAATGAGGTCGCGACTCTCCTTGTCAATTTCGCCAACAGCAAATGTTGCATTGGTGTCACCGTGAACGCCATTCATATAACACGTGACGTCGAGATTGATGATGTCGCCTTCTTGCAGTACACGTGAATCAGGAATGCCGTGGCAGATCACTTCATTCACTGATGTGCACACGCTCTTTGGGTAGCCCGAATAGTTCAATGGACTTGGGTATGCACCGCGCTCGATGCACAAGTTGTGCACATACACATCAATGTCATCGGTTGTAATTCCCGGACGAACAAACTCACCTGCCAATCGCAGTACTTCTGCAGCAGCGGAACATGCAATGCGCATGCGTTCAATAATCTCAGGTGACTTCACTGCAGATTCTTGCCAACGTGTGACCTTGCCGGTCTCTGCATACGGCGGCTTCACAATGTGTGCAGGAACGGTAAGCATCGGGCTGATCGTGCCTGGCTCTATGCGACCTTCTGTGGTTTTATGGCATCGCTTGTACTTGCG
>JALQWV010000190.1 GCA_023263465.1 Ilumatobacteraceae bacterium | reverse complement strand
CAGATGCCAAGTTGGTCTCGGAGCACACGTTCGACGCTGCCGAGTACTTGATCAAGATTCACAAGACAGAAGGAAAGTCGCTCGATACCGATTTCAAGGGAACGGTTCCTGAAACCGTTACGTATCACACGCCTTGTCACTTGCGTGCACAGAATATTGGACTGAAGAGCCGTGACCTCATGAAGTTGACTGGAGCGAAGATCAAGCTTGTACAGCAGTGCTCCGGTATTGACGGCATGTGGGGATTACGTGCAGAAAACGCGCATCTGTCAATGCCAATTGCCGAGAAGCTCGGAAGAATGATCACCGAAGCTAACGGTGACGTTGTAACTGGTGATTGCCACTTGGCAAACACCGCAATTAACGAACAAACCGGAAACCAACCCGTACACCCACTGCAAGTTATTGCTCGTGCGTACGGCTTTACAGAGGAGAAATAATCATGGCAACCCCCGCCAACGCAATTTCATCACGCAAACTCAATCTCGAAGACATTCTCGACCTTCGCGCGTACGAGCGCATTCGTGAAGAAAGCCGCGCAACAAGTATCGAGACTAAGCGTAAGCGTCGCATCGGTCTTGGCACTGTTGTCACGGTCATGTTTGAGAATCGTCAAACCATGTGGTATCAGATTCAGGAAATGATTCGCTCTGAAAAGTCGATGTACGACGAGCAGGTCATGGAAGAGTTGAATGCGTATAACCCGCTGATTCCAGAGCCAGGGCAGTTGTCGGCAACATTGTTTATCGAACTTACGAGCGAAGAACAGATGCGCGAATGGTTGCCAAAGTTGGTGGGCATAGAAAGCTCACTTCTCTTCAAACTGAGCGATGGAACAGAGGTGCGTTGTATTACCGACGAGGCTCACGCTGAGCAGTTAACGCGCGATTACGTCACTGCGGCAGTGCATTACCTGCGCTTCGAGTTCACGCCTGAACAAGTCGAACTCATTGCCACAGGTGGAGCGCATTTGGTATGTGATCACCCGGCCTATGGCGAAAGCGTCGAACTGCCTGCCTTCACCATTGCCGAATTGCTCGCTGATCTTCGCCCATAAGGGGCTTTTGTAGGCCTCTATTGGGCCACAAGGGCCAATTGGCATTGGCCCCCAATGCCGTTCTACAGTCACCCGCGGGGAAGTAGTCAGCATTTGGCAAAGGGGGCCGTGCATGGCAATTGCGGATGTGGCGTGGCGTAGCAAAGGTGCCTGCCAAGGACTCGATGCTGACATCTTCTACCCCGAAAACGAAGACCATGCTGAGTTCGCTTTATCAGTGTGCGAGCAATGCATCGTTCGCATAGCGTGTCTTGAATATGCATTGGATGCTCGCGAACAACAGGGCGTGTGGGGCGGAGCAACAGCTCGCGACCGACGCAAAATGTTACGCCAGCGTCGTCATACCGCGTAACGGGTTAGCGCGATGAGCGCAATAGAAGAAGTTGGCGGCTGGGCGGCTCTGCTTGGCAAAGTTTCCTCCGGCACTGATTTGTCGATGAACGAAGCGCGCGCAGCCATGCGCACGGTACTCGAGGGTGATGCAACATCTGCGCAAATTGCGGCGCTGGTTATGGGTCTGCGAACTAAAGGCGAGACTGCTGTTGAGTTGGAAGGAATGCTGGCTGAAGTGCGCAATGCCTCAGCGCGAGTCGATCTGCCTGCGGAAATCGCCAAGCGTGCAATTGACATTGTTGGCACAGGAGGAGACAAGTCGCATTCAGTCAACATTTCTACGATGGCTGCCTTTGTTGTTGCCGGTGCAGGAGTGCCGGTGTGTAAACACGGAAACCGCGCAGCTTCGTCGCAATGCGGAACTGCCGATGTGCTCGAAGCACTTGGAATTCGAATTGATCTAGACCCCGCCGACGTGTCTCGCTGTGTCGTTGAAGCAGGTATGGGCTTTTGTTTTGCGCAGAAGTTTCATCCAGCGTTCCGCCATGCAGGGCAAACGCGCAAAGAAATTGGCATACCAACTGCGTTCAATTTGCTTGGTCCAATGGCTAACCCTGCAAATGTGTCTTTCATGGTTGTTGGCGTTGGCGATCCGCGCGCAGCAGAAAAGATGGCGCGCGCTATCGCATCTCGTGATGTACAGCGTGCATGGATTGTTCATGGTCACGGTGGTCTGGACGAGCTATCACTCAGTGGTCCATGCTCGGTTGTTGAGGTTCGCGACAACGCATTGCGTGAATTCACAATCAATGCACGGGATCTTGGACTTCAATCTGCAGATGTCACTGCGGTTCGTGGCGGCATGCCTGCACACAATGCACAAGTTGTGCTCGACACGTTCAATGGACAGCATGGACCAGTGCGCGACATTGTGGTGCTGAACGCGGCGGCCGCGCTTACGGTTGCAGGTATCTCTACCTCAATTGAAGAAGGCGTGTCACGTGCACAAGCCTCAATTGACAACGGATCTGCCGCTCGTGTTGTGGAAGCATTAAAAATTTCTAGTAATGCTGTGGCACGATAGAACGTTATGAGTGGCCTGCGTGTTCGCGTTCCTGCAAGTTCGGCCAATTTGGGTCCCGGGTTTGATGCGTTGGGCATGGCTCTTACTCTGCATTTGGAAATGGGTATTGACGATGGAACTGCACTTCCAGAATTCGCCAAAGTCATTGGCGACAGTCATCCGTCGCTCGCCGCGTTTCGGCATGCAGGTGGATCGGGCAATGTTTGGGTTCGCTCGGAAATTCCAATGGGTCGCGGGCTTGGATTCAGCGGTGCAGCACGCGTCGCTGGTGTTGTGCTCGGTCACGCCCAACGAAATGGCAAAGAGTCGCTCAAACGTGATCGCAAAGAATTGCTGCGACTGAGCACCGAACTAGAAGGGCATCCAGACAACGTTGCGGCTTCGCTCGTAGGTGGTGTTACGGCGAGCACTGGTGGCGAAGTGGTGAAACTGCCGCTTGGGTTCGACCCGGCATTCATCGCCTGGGTACCAGATACTCAAACGTCAACCGAAAAGTCCCGCACTGCGATCCCATCATCTATTCCACTTTCCGACGTTGTGTTCAACATTGGGCATACGGCGTTACTCATGGCAGCCTTTGCTGCAGGCGATGTTGCAGTGTTGCGTGAAGCGACTAAAGATCGAATGCATCAAGACGTTCGCTTTGCTGCTTCGCCAAGTTCGCATGAAGCCTTTACTGCAGCGCTCGCCACCGATGCGTGGGGCGCATGGCTGTCGGGGTCTGGCCCAACGGTTGGGGTGATGTGCGCAAAGGCCGATGCCGTTCGCATTGCAGGCCAATTGCCCAAGTCAGGACTCACGCACATCCTGGATATCGATCGCGAGGGGGCGGTATTCATCTAACTCCGTAGCACCCGATGGGCAGACTTCATCTGTACGCAAATGGCGCACACATGAACTCAATAACCGAAACCAAAGCCCACTGACAGCAACTACAGGAGCCATCATGAATGCCAATCATCAGCCAGTCCTCGTTATCAATTGCGACACGTGCGTCATGCGCAAAACCGATACGTGCAGCGACTGCCTTGTCACCTTTATGTGCGGAGATTCCGAAGAATCAGCCGTAGTTTTCAACCTCGAAGAGCAACGCGCTGTCCGGTTGCTTGCAAACGCCGGAATGGTGCCTACGCTTCGGCATCGTGCCGTTAGCTAACCAGCAACCATTTAGCCGCGAAGATGCGGTCGCATACACCGAGCAGTTGCGTGCTCTCGGATTAGCAAGCGGCATCGACCGAATGGGTGTGGCGCCCGCAACCGTCATGCAACGAGCTCGCGAAACGTTGCACTCGCGAAAAGCGGCAGGGTTACACGACACCATGCAGTTCACATATCGCAATCCCGATCGTTCTACGAATCCAGAAGTGGAGGTTGCGAATGCGAAGGTGATGATTGTTGGTGCGTGTTCGTATTCAACCGAACAACCAGACGAGCCAAGCGAACTCAGTGCGCGTGTTGCGCGATATGCGTGGGCGGATTATTACGAATCTCTGCGTAATGGTCTGAGTGTCATTGCTGAAGTACTTCAGGCAGATGGCTGGAGTGCGAAAGTATTTGTTGACCACAACGCTCTCGTAGACCGCGAAGCCGCATATCTGGCTGGGCTCGGTTGGTATGGCAAGAATGCAAACTTGCTCATCAATGGTGCTGGAAGTTTTTTTGTTCTCGGAAGTGTCATCACGGATGCACCCCTTGTGGCAAACGAGCGTCCCGTAGACGATGGCTGTGGTGCATGCAAACGTTGTCTGGATTCGTGTCCAACAAATGCCATTGTTGAACCTGGCGTGATTGACGCTGCAAAGTGTTTGGCGTGGCTCGTGCAAAAGCCTGGCGTGTTTCATCGGGAATATCGAGTTGCATTAGCTGATCGCGTATATGGGTGTGATTCGTGTCAAGAGGTGTGCCCCCCAACCATTCGTTTAGGCATTACGGCTAAACCTGCGGTGGTTCGCGCTTGGGTTCCCGTAGTGGACATGCTGAATATGGAGGACGCGCAACTGTTGGAAACAGTTGGACAGTGGTATATCGCGGACCGTAACCCCATGTGGGTACGGCGCAATTTGCTCATCGTGCTTGGCAACATTGGCACCGCTGAAGATGACAGCGTGCGTAACGTCATACAGCAGTTCTGCTCGCACACAGAACCGATGCTGAGAGCACACGCAATATGGAGTGCTGCGCGTCTTGGTTTACACCAATTCATTCCGCACACCGATCACGATCCAGTAGTGATGGAAGAACTGCGAAACCTGCCTGAAGTGCGCTTGGGTTAACGCATCTGTCAGTATTGGTGTGAGCGCAATTCATGAAACATCTTCTTGTCACCAACGATTTCCCGCCAAAGGTGGGGGGAATTCAGAACCTTTTGTGGGAGTGGTGGAGGCGCTTACCGCCAGATTCGTTTGCTGTACTCACGTCACCCCACAAAGACGCAGCGACTTTTGATGTTCAACAGCCATACCTCATTCGTCGCACGAAGGAGCCGGTGTTGTTGCCGCATCCATGGATGATCAATCGGATCAACCAAATGGCCGAAGAGGTAGGTGCCGATTTCGTCGTTCTCGATCCAGCAGTACCTCTCGGAATCGTTGGTCCTTCCCTCAAACTTCCGTACATGGTGGTGTTGCACGGCTCTGAGGTCACGGTTCCGGGTCGTCTGCCAGGATCGAAGCAGGTGCTTTCGCATGTGTTGCGCGGTGCTCAACACATCATCGCCGCAGGCGGATATCCAGCCGCAGAGGCACGTCAAGCCGGCGGTGAGGGTCTGCCCATCACGGTGGTTCCGCCTGGCGTGGACACTCAGCGTTTCGCACCAATTACACACGAACAACGAAATGCAACTCGTCTGAAGTTCGGTATTGATGTTGATGCCGAACTTATTGTTGGTGTGAGCAGGCTCGTTCCGCGAAAAGGCTTTGACACTCTCATTCGTGCCGTAGCCGCACTTGCACCAAGTCGGCCAAAGTTGCGTCTGGTGATTGGCGGTAAGGGGCGTGACACCGTTCGGTTGCAGAAACTCATTGAACACATTCACGCACCTGCAACATTGGTAGGAAGAGTGTCAAATGAGGATCTGCCGTTGTTGTATGCAAGTGCAGATCTTTCAGCAATGTTGTGCCGCACGCGGTGGGGTGGATTGGAACAAGAGGGTTTTGGAATTGTGTTTTCGGAAGCAGCCTCGTGTGGAGTGCCACAAGTTGCAGGTCAAAGCGGAGGTTCGGCAGAGGCAGTTGTAGACGGCGTTACCGGATTGGTCATTGACGAGCCGGGCAATGTTGCAAAGGTTGCGCGAGCAATCGATTCGTTATTGAGCGACAAACCACGCTTGCTAGAAATGGGCGTGGCTTCGCGCCAACGAGCTCTAGATGAATTTGACTACGACGTTCTTACTGCAAGACTTGCTGCTGTCTTAGGAGTCAAAGCATGAAGATCGTCAAGATAAACGCAAGCCTGACGGCAGTTTTTGTTGTCGTCACTGTCCTTGCGGTCATGGTCTTCTCTGCACCGTTGCGCAGGCTGGTGGCAATAGTTGACTTAGTGCTATTCGCGATTGGTGTTGCTGCATTCATCTGGGGTTACTTCTCGGCAGTACAGCGCAGTCGCAGCGACGAAATTTCAGTCGCCGCACTGTTTCTGCTGATTGACGGGGCTGCTACAAAATCCGTCATGCGCGTGATGAATGCGGCATTGGCAATTCAGGTCATTGTTGGGCTGGGTGGGGCAATCATCCGGAGGTCAACAGACGGGGTATCCGGAAGCACCTTGGCTTTCGGTGTGCTGGTGCCGTTGCTCGGTCTTGGCCTGAACGGCCTCTGGGCTAGCAAGTATGGCTCGTTTGGGAAACGTATTCTTAGCGACGTTTCTGCGCCAGAGGGTGAAATCGGCAAAGATGGTGCTCATGGTTGATTCTGGTTCGGACACAATTTTCATTGCAGCGTCGGCAGAGCATTGCTTTGACGTTGCCAGCAATTTTGAGCAATACCCAGAGTGGGCCAAAGACGTGAAAGAAGCAACTGTTCTCACTCGCGACGCACAAGGTCGACCACACACGGTTGAATATCGCGCCTCTGCGCTCGGCAGAAGCACTCACTACACATTGGAGTACGACTACTCCAAAGCCCCACATGCGTTGTCGTGGCACTTGGTGGATGGCGACATCATGCGGTCCTTGCGAGGCGCGTATTCGTTTAATGCAGATGGAACTGGAACGCGTGTCGCATACGACCTTGCTGTTGAGTTGGTTATTCCACTGCCAGGGTTTGTTAAGCGTCGCGCGGAAATGCGTATTCTCAGCACCCTGAAAGAACTGAAGACCCGTTCCGAATCGTGAGTCTTGCCGCAGGCATTGATGTCGGTGGCACCAAGTGTCTTGGTGTGGTCATTGATGAACATGGAACTGTTGTTCGTGAAGTTCGCAAGCCAACACCTACAGCAGATCGCCTTGTAGAAACTCTTGCCGCAATTATTCGCGAATTGGGCGAACACAACACCGTGGGGCTTGGTGTTCCCGGATTG